>CAZWDT010000032.1:0-2012 GCA_964632755.1 uncultured Methanotrichaceae archaeon | reverse complement strand
CCCGAATGAACGCGAATGAACGCTAATGTGGTCATGAGCGCGATCATGTTAGGAGGAGGTTCATGGTAGTTCCAACAAGCAGGGCTGCGATCAGCCTTATCAAGATCGATTTGAGGGTATTGTAGGGTCCAAGCTCCTTCAGGAGCACCATCAACGTTGCAACGCATGGGAAGTACATGGCAAGCATTACCGAGGCTATTGCTAGCTGCATCGGTGTCATCTCCAGAGGAGCGAACATTGCTATCCCCACGTCCTTTCTCAGGAATCCTATGATCAATGTGGCTGCAGCGTCGCTTGGAAGGCCGAGCATCCCCGATATGACCGGCCGCAACGCGACTCCCATGTAGTCCATGAAGCCGGTCATGTGGAAGAGGTTCATCGCAAGCATTCCCACGCCTATATAGGGGACTGCCTCGTTCAAGAAGGCCCTGAGGCGGACGAATGTCTTCTTGAGGAGCGATTTGCGGTCGGGTATCCGATAGGGTGGGATCTCCATGAATATCTCCGGAGACTCCTCCTTGATGATCCGATGCAGTATGAAGCCGGTTGCTATGAAGACCAGGAAGAGGGTACAGTAGACTATTGCGATATAGCGCAGGCCGTAGGGCCCAAGGATTCCGAAGACCATGGCATTTTGGGATGCGCAGGGTATGGCCATCGTCATAAGCGTCGCTGCGATGTACCTCTGTTTGGGGGAATCCAGTATGCGGACAGCAAGCACCCCGGGAACGCTGCATCCCAATCCGAGTATACATGGCATGATGGACGCTCCATGCAGCCCGATCCTATGGAAGAGAGCATCCATGAGGACGCTCAGGCGGGGAAGATATCCCAGGTCCTCGAGAAGGCCGAGGAGCAAATAGAAGGGTATCAGGAAGGGCAGCACAATTCCGAAGGGTATGTAGAGGCCGGTTGTGAGGAGCCCGAAGGACTCCAACAGCCCAGGGGAGGTCCCAACCAAGAGGTCATGTGCTATTCCCAAGGTGTAGCGGCCCACGAGATCGAAGGCCCAGTTCGAGTAGGCGGCGAAGAGGGGATCGGTCACCCTCTCAATAATGAACTCACCGATCCTTATCACCAGGCTGAAGGAGAGGTAGAGCACGAAAATTGCAACGGGAATCCCCGTTAGGGGCTTGATCGTCAGGTCCTCAAGGTTCTCAAGCAAGGAGGGATGGCGATGGGTCACCCTCTGCGTAAGCGCTGCGATCTCCCCAATCCTTGCCCAGCGCTGGTCTGAGGAGGTGAACTCGATGTACTCGGGCTGCTCCGCGGCCTCTATCGCCATTACGAGGTCCAGTATTCCCTGGCCCGAATGGGCAACTGTGGGAATCACGGGGACTCCAAGCTCTCGGGAGAGGGCATCGACATCGATTATTATGCCCTGCTTGGTTGCGACGTCCCAGAGGTTTAAGGCGACCACTGTGGGAATTCCACGTTCGAGGAGCTGGAGGGTCAGGTTGAGGTTCCTCTCAAGGTGGGTTGCATCCACGACATTGACGATCACGTCTGCCCCTTCATCCACGATTCTCCGGGTCACCTCTTCCGCTTTGGAGGTGGGATCGAGGGAGTATACCCCCGGGGCATCGATTAGGATGGCCTGGCCTCCTGCGATCTTCAAGCGCCCCTCGCTGTACTCCACGGTTGTGCCGGGATAATTGGAGGAGATGACGTCAACCCCGGTGAGCCTGGAGAAGATGACGCTCTTGCCCACGTTGGGATTGCCCATGAGTATTACCTTCATGGCATAGACCTCTCTTTTCAATCAGGTCGGAAGTTGGAAAAGGAGGATAAATCACTTTTGGCAGAATCTATTGCCATGGCGCGCGAGAATATGCGGCAATCTTGCATAAGAAGAGGATCGCATGATATCGATTTTTTATTCTTCATGCATAAGCGGGCGTTGTCAGGAGCGGATCCCGAAAAGCCATCGAGATAGCTTCTGAAATGCATGTTCACGACGTGACTACTCCCCCGAATGAATTCGGGGGCATCTAGGTTGTATCCCAACCAAG
>CAZWDT010000031.1:16222-33984 GCA_964632755.1 uncultured Methanotrichaceae archaeon | reverse complement strand
CTTGGTTGGGATACAACCTAGATGCCCCCGAATTCATTCGGGGGAGTAGTCACAGGCGGCAATGAGGGCGCTGGAGAGGATAGGGTTCAGGGAGATGAAGATATGAGAATAATAGTGATCTTATGTATGATGGCGCTGGCTGCACTGGCGGTCCCTACGGCGGCGGAGTTTCCACCGCCGGTTCCATCGGGGTGCGCTGTAAGTGGGACCTTCGCCCCGCATCCGATGGGCTACTTCCAAGATTTTCAGATCAGCTACCGCATCGAGGGCGTCCTGGCGGAGGCGTTCGACGATCAGGTGAGCCAGGTGCGGGCGAGTCGGCATTATCACCTGTTGGAAGTTGTTTCGGGAGCGACGGAAGTCCGGGTCTCAGGGTCGGCCTCTGGTGGATCTCTCGGAGGAAGCCAACAATACGCGGGGAGTCTGAAGGTCGAGCTTCGGGTCGGTGATGAGACCGAGAGCAGCGATATCCCCATCGAGAGAGGTTCGTACCCGCCCTATTCGTTCGACGTCTCGCTGCCCATCCCCGCAGGCATAGACCCCTCGGTGAGTTTTAAGATAACTACGGGCATGCGTTGGCCCAACGGCTTCTTCCCGATCGATGTCAGCGGGGACATGAGACCGTGCCCGGCGGAGGGCTGCTCGGACTACTGTCCGTCCTCGAAAGAAGTCCTGGAAGAGGAAATCCTAGAGGAAGAAGATGAGCCGATCGAGCTATCAGAGAATGCGAAGCTCCTCAAGATATTGGACCAATACAACTCGAAGATCCCCCTTGGAATCGCAAGTTCGGGCTCCAAAAACAATCTTCTCAGCTGGTTCAACAGCACGTATGACGATTATACGTGCGGGGCATACCAGCTCAGAGTGTTGCAGCTCCTTGATTCGCTGAAATGGAGCGACGACCCCCATGAGAGGGCGCTCTTTGATGGATGGGATTATGGACCAATCGAGGCCCTGTACGGAGGCCACCAAGCGGTGGTGATCTACCCAAAGGGGACGGACTGGGCTGATACGGGGATAGTCCTCGATCCATGGGTCGATCAGAGACCGAAGATGTATGATATACATACATGGGCGGGGATCTTCAGTCCGGAGAGTTATGTCTCTTCAATAATCGGCTATGGGGGTCCTCTATCGGGTCCTATGGAAGCGGGTTCGTTCCACGGCATTAGGGGAAGTAGCTTGTATGAAGGGGATCCAGGACGTCAAGTTTATCCGACCGTCGGCGGTAACTACATCGATCCCAAAGTCACGCGCCTCAGCGAAGCCGAGGAGGAATGGATCCAAAAGAACCTGGACCCGGAGAAGAGAAGACAGTTAAGTATACGTTTTCCAGAACGTTTTCACCAGCGTATCTGGATCCAGATGAGGATGGATAAAGAGAAGAAGAACGGGAGCGTCATGGGCTACTCTCCGCTGAACCTCTATCTGGTGGACGACGATGGCAATATCTCCGGATTCCCCGGCGGCGTCCCCACCGCGGAGATGGATGAGATCTCGATGAAGAGGTTCCTCCTGGATGACGGGACGTATTGGACAGAGCTACAATATCCTCAGGAGAGATCTTACAATCTGGTCGTAGAGGGGACCGATGATGGAAGAGCCGACCTCTTCATGGGGTACGGGATGGAGGGTGTAGAGGATCGTTCCGTATTCAGATACCATATGACGATCGCTTTGGATGAGTGGTTTGAAGCGCCAGCAGATTCCAGGGGTGGCCCGCTCTATTCCGGCAGCAGATCGGTGGAGGCGGAAGAGATCCAGGAGATAAATCGGTCCTGGCTCGAGACCAAGCCCGATATCGTCGCGCCCCAGGAATATGAGGTTATCATCGAAGACGGGGAGATCTCCGCCAGTACGAAGGCCGCCGGCTCCGGCCCAACCGTCGAAGAGGCAGCCGAGCCCGCCATTGCGGATCCGAAACGTGGGGTAGATGCGGTCGATCATAACGCCGGCGAGTTCGTCCAGTGGGCGGCCCGCGCCACCGCCAGCAGCGAGTATTCGTCCACCGGGTGGTCCGCCCTCCAGGCGACAGGAGAGCCCGACACCTATCCGTCCCACGGGGATATAAGAACCGCCTGGGCTTCGCTGGAAGAAGACGCCGGAATCGAGTGGCTCGACCTCGAATATGAGGTCCCCGTTCGGATAAGCCGGATTGAGATCTACGAGACCTACAACCCCGGAGCGATCACAGGAATTGAGATCTATGATCAGAACGGCGGACGCCAGCTCGCTTGGGAGGAGTCGATGGAGCCAGCGAGGACCGCCCGGATCTCACCCATCGAGATAGACGCCGACTTCCCCTCAGACCGGATCAGGATCATCCTGGATACGAGGAGGGTCTCCGGCTGGAACGAGATTGACGCCGTCGCACTGACGGGCTCTCGGCCTCTCCCTCAATCCGACCTCTGGAGCTATGGAGACGTTCTGATCGACGCCCCTCCAGGCGGCTGGGAGGGGGTCGAACCGGGAGAGGCGATATAGAGGAGGGCGATGCTGGAGATGAACCGACATATGGCCTCCGGGGGGGCCGGGTTATCCACCCTGACCTCGTCCCGACAGCCTATCTCTCGCCATCGCCAGATGTCAATGGCGGTCAAAAGTATCCAAAAGTGGCGGAATAAATCTATCCACCTGTCAACTACTAAGTTTCAAACTTAGGAGTAATGTGGATGATAGATGCGCCGAGGTACTTAGATATGATAGATTTGTACAACCAGGGTTTGACCCTCTCCGAGATCTCCAGAACAACTGGACACAGCCGGACGACGGTAAGGAAATATATAAAATCCGATATACCCCCTTCCCCGAAGAAAAGGTCAAAGAAGCCAAGCAAGCTTGACGATTACAAAGAGTACATAATCAACCGCTTGAATGCGTATCCTCTCTCTGCTGCACGCCTATATCGTGAGATCACGGATATGGGATATACCGGAAAATATACAATTGTGAAAGATTTTGTTAGAGAAGTAAAACCGCCATCATAAGTCCCCGCTGTATATCGCTATGAGACCAAGCCTGGGGTTCAGGCTCAGGTAGATTGGGGTGAGTGCGGACCTGTCGAGATCGATGAAGAGCAGCGGAAGCTCTACCATGACCCCCCAGTCAGTTAGGCACATAGAACCGGAGCATAGCGATCTGTTGTGTCTAATTATGCACATTGGCTAGTAGTGATAACCAGCATCATTCGCCTCATTTGTTCCCCACATGTGCCTAACCAATTGGGAACTCAGGCTCTACTGTTTTGGCATGATCCTTGGCTACTCCAGGACGAGATACGTAGAGTTCAGCCTTCAAATGGATGTCTTCTCCCTGATTCAAGGTCATATGAATGCGTTTGATTACTACAGAGGCTTTCCGAGGGAGATCCTCTACGACAACATGAAACGTATGTGTTTAGCTCCAGTACCCATTTCGACCGAAAAAATAAAGCTATCGTTCGCAGTACCTCTCTGCCGAGGGTGCTTGCTCTCGATTAGTCGAAAGCTCCTCGCGATCCCGAAACCATGGTCTCCTAGCCTATAAACCCTGCCTGATTCAAAGCCCTTCGCCGAAATCGAGGACAGGCAACGGCGCAGGAGACGCCAGCCAGCTGCAGCCGTGAGCCTCCTCGCAGCCAGCCCCGGCGGCGATGGCGCGGGTGATGCTGGAAAGCTGCCGCAATGGGCCTCAACGCAAGTGACGCAGGCAAGCCGCGGCCGTTGGCCTCAACGCAGGCAGCCGCCGGGCTGGGCGGTGGGAGACCAGGCCCTCCGGTCTCAGGCAGCCAGCCGCCGCCCGGCCGGGGGATCGGGCTGCCAGGGCCTCCGGCCTCAGGGGGGCCGCGGCTCTGCACGGCGGCGGGGATGGCAGAGGTGATGCCGCCAAGGGCCCCGCCCGAGGGCCTCCTCGCAGATGACCGCCGCATAAGGATGAGCGGGCCGGCGGCCTGGCAGTGCCGGCACCCGGCCCCCCCCGGCCCCTGGGAGACGAGGTGGCATCCTGGCTTTTGGGATCTGAATGGGTTTATACAAGGTGGCATTCCCCGGATGTGGCCATTGGATTTCTATGAGAGGGGAACGAATATACATAATCGATGAGCAACATCTCGAACTGGGCGAGGCTTGACCGAGATCCAACTCAAAAAGAAGATCCTCGATCTGATCAAGGAAGAAGTGGCAAAATTGGCCCAGCCAGGGGGCTTGATAGAGAGTACTTCGATAAAGATAGGCTCCGGCAGGCAAAGGAGCTCCAAGGCGTTACTACAAAAAGAGGATAAAAAGAGGATACTTGATAAGTATTACAGATCTATCAAGCTGGACAGGATGGTGAGTGTAGAAGAGATACTCGATCTTGAGGAAGAGTCCTGGGGATACTGATAGACACTAATATTATAATCTCTTTTCTATTCCCAACAGATAGATCTGAACTGGCCAGAGAAAAATCCCCCTGATGCCGCCCTTCAGATGCCCGCTGGCAGCCTCCCTCATCCCAAACCTCTTTACTCCAACAGCTCCAAATAAACATCCCATGCTCCCCCCTTCCGACATCCATGAGGCAGCCCGCCTCCTAGAGCGCCGAATCCTCAAAACCCCCCTGATCTACTCCCCCACATTCAGCCAAAAGACCGGCTGCGAGGTCTACCTGAAGCTCGAAAACCTCCAGCGCGGAGGCTCCTTCAAGGTCAGAGGCGCTACATACAAGCTCCTCAAGAACGAATCGAAGATCCAGGCAGGGGTCGTTGCGGCATCCGCTGGAAACCACGCCCAGGGCGTAGCGCTTGCCGCGAGGGAGGCGGGCGTCCCTGCAACCATCGTCATGCCCAGCTGGGTCTCGCTTGCAAAGCAGGAGGCAACCCGGAGCTACGGGGCGGAGGTGATCCTGAAGGGTGAGACGCTTGTCGAGTCGATCGCCATCGCCGAGGAGCTAGCCCGAGATGGGAAGGCATTCATCCATCCCTTCGACGACATGGAGATCATCGCAGGCCAGGGGACGATCGGCCTTGAGATCCTTGAGGATCTTCCAAAAGTTGATGCAATAGTCGTTCCAGTCGGCGGCGGAGGCCTTATCGCAGGAATCGCATCCGCCGTCAAAGCGGAGAGGCCTGACATCAGGATCGTAGGCGTCCAGGCTGGTGCCTGCCCCTCGGCCCTGGAGGCCTTGGGACAAGGGCAGCCGGTTGACGTCCCGGCCGCGCCAAGCCTCGCCGAGGCGATCTCGGTTACACGGGTAGGCAACCTGACATTCCCCTTGATCAGGGACCTCGTCGACGAGATGGTCCTCGTCGGGGAAGACGAGATCGCAGCGGCGGTGCTCGCCCTGCTGGAGCGAAAGAGGGTCATTGCCGAAGGAGCTGGGGCAACGCCTCTTGCAGCCCTGATGGGACCGCTCTCGCTTGCGCCAAAAAGTCGCGTCGTTCTTGTGATAAGCGGCGGAAACCTCGATAGCCTTCTGCTGGATCGGATAATAAAGAAGGGAATGGCTCTTCAGGGGCGCATAATGCACCTCTCGCTCGCCATTCTTGACCGGCCAGGCACGCTCGCCCGAGTGCTTGGGATCCTTGCAGGCCAAGGGGCAAACGTCCTTCACATCCACCACATCAGGGGATACAAGGACCTGCCGCTCGGAGCCGCCCGGCTCGGGCTAGAGCTCGAGACCCGGGGGCCAAAACACCAGTCAGCAATCCTCGCCCGTCTGGAGGAAGAAGGCTACCCACCAGATGGCGTCCCCCCAACCTTGCAATGATATGCCGCCCTTTCGTCGATCGATTCCCACAGGCCTAGCGCGGGCCCGCTCCCTCAGGCATCCACAATCTTTGCCATGCGCTCCAAGGCCTCTTTGAGCCGCTCCTGGGATGCGGCATAGGAGATGCGTACGTAATCCGATCCCCCGAGTCCAAATGCCGATCCGGGAGTCACGGCTATCAAAGCGTCGCTAAGCATCCTTCTTGCGAACTCGTCCCCGCCTCCGTAGTCGGATACGTCGGGGAAGAGATAGAAGGCGCCTCCGGGATTGGTGCACCTCATCCCCATATCCCTGAGGCTGGCGATCATCAGATCCCTACGTGCTCGAAACTCCCCCACCATCGACTGGACCGGATCCTGGGGACCTCTCAGCGCAGTCACCCCTGCCCTCTGGACGAAGGTGGTTGCATGAGACGTGGAGTGGGACTGGAGCCTGCCTACCCAGCGCAATATCTCGGGAGGTCCAGTCAGGTATCCAAGACGCCATCCGGTCATGGCATATGCCTTGGAGAATCCATTGATTGTGATCGTTCGGTGCTCCATCCCAGGCATTGAGCCTATGCTGATGTGATCCCGGTCGTATATGATCTTCTCATAGATCTCATCCGAGATGACGTAGAGCCGATTGTCCACGACGATATCCCTGATCTCCCGGAGCACGTCTGCCCCCAGCACCGACCCGGTGGGATTGCTCGGGGAGTTGACGATGATGAGCTTCGTCTTCTCGGTTATGAACTCGGCAAGGTCGTGAGGCATGAACTCCTCGTCGACGTCGGCCCAGACGACACGACCCCCGGCGAATGTGACACATGGCTCGTAGCTGACCCAGGAGGGGCCGATCAAGACGCACTCGTCCCCCTCGTCCATCGTCGCCTGGATCGCGGCAAAGACCGCCATCTTGGCCCCTGGGGTTACGATCACATCGTCGGAGGAGACCGTGATATGGTTGTCGTACCAGAACTTCTCGGCAATCGCCTGCCGGAGCTCCGGAATTCCATTGGAGGGCGTATAGTGAGTATCCCCCCTCTGAACAGACTGGCAAGCAGCATCGCATATATGCTTTGGAGTATCGAAATCGGGCTCTCCCACCCCGAGATCGATCACGTCCAGGCCAGCCGAGGTGAGCTTCTTTGCCATGGCCGAGATCATCATGGTAGGAGAGTCTACGATCGAGGACATCCTGGTCGAGACCATTCAAATGCCCTCCAACCGTTTCATCAGTTTTATCGCGGCCTCAACCGCCCGCTTGGCATAGTCCACGCGCCGATGGGCATCCGGCCGCGACATCCTGGGCCCGGATATGCCGAGCGCGACAGGCTTGTCGTACTCCAAGGAGAGGTCCATCAGCTTTCTGGCTGCGTGCTGCACCACCACCTCGTCATGGGCAGTCTCGCCCTGTATCACACAGCCGATGGCAACGACCGCATCCACATCATCGCGACGGAGCAACCTCCTCGCCGCGATGGGCATATCATAAACCCCGGGAACGTAGAGGACATGTGCCACCTCCGCCCCCAGGAAGGCTGCATGCTCTTTTCCTAGCAACTCCATCTGATAGGTGATATCCCTATTGAACTCAGATACAACAAAACCAAGTTTCGCCATAGCTCCTAACACCGCCAGAGAGGTGGCCTTAAGGCTTCTCGCATTAGGTAATAAATCCATCGATAGGCCGAGGGATCAAAATACATTTATCCTAGGCAATTGTGCCACCACATGATTCAGTATGAGCCTTATATACGTCAATGGTAGCTATGTGCCAGAGGGAGATGCTTCAATTTCGGTCTTCGACCACGGCTTTCTCTATGGCGATGGAGTCTTCGAGGGCATCAGGGCCTACGACGGCCGGGTCTTCCGGCTAGAGGAGCATATAAAGAGGCTCTACGACTCCGCAAAGGCGATCACCCTGGAGATCCCCATGACCCAGAAGGAGATGGCCGAGGCCATCCTCGATACCCTGCGGAAGAACAACCTCAGGAATGGATATATCCGCCCCATAGTCACGAGGGGCGTGGGAGACCTGGGCCTCGACCCCCTCAAGTGCAGCAAGCCAACCGTCTTGATAATATCCAAGGAGTGGGGAGCCATGTACGGCGACCTCTACGAGGTCGGCCTGACCGCGATCACCGTCACCGTCAGGAGAAACTCCCCTGCAGCATTGCCTCCGAACATCAAGTCCCTCAACTACCTGAACAACATCCTCGCCAAGATCGAGGCGAACGTCAAGGGCGGGAACGAAGCGATAATGCTCGACGCCGAGGGCAAGCTCTCCGAGGGAAGCGGCGACAATATATTCATCGTGAAGGAGGGCAAGATCTGCACCCCGTACACGATGAACAACCTCGAGGGCATAACCAGAGATGCGGTCATCGGCGTCGCAAGGAGGCTTGGATATGAGATCCTGGAGAAGAATCTCGGCCTATTCAATCTCTACACGGCAGACGAGATCTTCGTCACAGGCACTGCCGCCGAGGTCGCCCCGGTCACCAAGGTCGATGGCCGGGTCATCGGAGGCGGCAAGCCCGGGCCAATTACGCAGAAGCTGATCGAGGCCTTCAAGGAGGAGACGAAGAAAGGCGGAACTCCGATCTAGGCGAGCTACTCCGATACCGCCTTGACGCAGACTTTGCGCCTGCGCGGTCCATCCAGCTCCACGAGGAGGATCCTCTGCCAGGTCCCAAGCACCAGCCCGCCATCCTCGATCGGGAGGACGACGCTGTTTCCAAGGAGCGCAGCCTGTATGTGGGAGTGGGCGTTGTCGTCGATTCGATCGTGTTGATAGCCTAACCCCTCCGGCACGATGGCGGAGAGCCTCTCCAATACGTCCTGCACGAGGCCGGGCTCCTCCTCGTTCACCATCAACGCGGTCGTTGTGTGGAGGCTGTAGACGAGACAGATCCCCCTCTGAACCCTTCCCTCCAGAGCCCTCTGGACCTGTCCAGTGATATCGATCAGCTCCTGCCGCCTCCTTGTATCGATCTCGATCAAGTAGATTCACCGATCAGCCCCTCGGCGCCAAAGGATAAAAGGGTCGCTGTATTCAGGAGATGATGGAGCGATTCCTGCCTGCCCACTGGATGGGATTCAGCTCGAATCGATCCCGAGGATCCGTCCATCGCTCAGGAGGCGATAGGTCTCCCTGGCAATGAAGAGCTCCTCCTTTGTGGGGATGATCATAACCCTCGCCCTGGATCCTTCCTTGCTTAGATCGACTGCCCCTCCCCCGATCTCCCTCGCACAGCCGAGCTCGATTCCCATGAACTCCAGGCCAGAAGAGGCCTCCTGGCAGATCAAGAGCGAGCGTTCCCCAATGCCGCCGGTGAAGACCACGGAATCGACGCCGCCCATGGCAGCGGCGTAAGCTCCTATGTACTTCTTCACCCGGTAGATGAAGATCTCTAGCGCGAGCAATGCCCGGTCATGGTGAGGATGATCGAGGTTTAGAACCTTCTTCGAAATGTCGCTGTAAACCGCCTCCAGGATCTCTCGCATGTCCGAGCTGAATCCGGATATTCCAAGAAGGCCGCTCTCGTGGTTTAGGAGGCAGCCCACCTCCTCCAATGCCATCCCCCTCTCCATCAAAAAGAGGGGGATTGCCGGATCCAGGTCTCCGCAGCGGGTGCCCATGATCAAACCCTCCATGGGAGTAAAGCCCATCGACGTATCAATCGACCGGCCTCGATCGATGGCCGCGATGCTCGCCCCGTTTCCAAGGTGGCAGCTGATCAGCCTTAGCTCCGCAGGCGGACGTCCAACCAGCCTTGCCGCCTCCTCCATCACATAGCGATGGGAGGTGCCGTGGAAGCCATAGCGTCGTATGCCGTATTTCCGGCATAGCCCATGAGGGAGGGCGTAAGTATAGGCTCGACTGGGCATCGTATGATGGAAGGCGGTATCGAACACGGCCACCTGAGGGACGCCTGGAAGGATCGCCGAGACGGCCTCGATCCCTGCGAGATTTGCGGGATTGTGAAGTGGCGAGAGATTGGAGCATCCCTCAAGAGAGGCAATCACATCCCGATCGATTGCGACAGAACCTGAGAAGCGTTCACCGCCGTGGACGACGCGATGCCCCACTGCCTCGATCAGATCGCATGACTCCAGAGCTCCCCACTTTGGATGTAAGATGGCTCGAATAACGACCTCTACCGCCCCCCTATGATCACGAACTGAGGGTATCTCGCGAACGATTTGCTTGCTACAGGCCTCATGGACCAGTCGGGCACCTCTGTCGATTCTCTCGATCATCCCCTTCGCAAGCCCATCCTCGCCATCCATCTCGAAGAGGCTGTACTTCACCGAGGAGCTGCCGCAGTTCAGCACAAGAATCCTCATCCCATAACCACCCAATGAGGCTCGTAAGAGATCAATCGTATTAAACCATGGCGAGGAGATCACCATGATGGAAAGAGGGGGCCCTTCCTCAGTTAATTTTAATAGCCATTGAACCGTGGCAAAGCCAATGATCTCGAAAGCCTTCATTTTCCGTAGGGCAACACATCGGAAATCTCTATCGGAGGTACATGAGACGGATTGCGCCCGCCGATGGAGATCTTAGGGCCAAAGGCGACGAGGACCGCTCGGAGGAAGATAGCATCTCCCATTCCGAACTTGAGTGGTCCTTGGCCTCCCTCAAGCCGGGCGACCATCTATGCTTGATATACAATTCATTTCATGAGTGGAGGGCGACGGTCGTGCCCTTCGTGGCCTCGGGACTGCGCCGAGGGGAGATGTGCCTCTACATCCGGGGGAAAGAGAGCCCTGGCGATCTTCGTGAGCTCCTGGAGGAGGAGGGGATGGATCCAAAGGCTGCGGAGGACTCAGGACAGCTCGTGATCCTCGATTGCCGAGAGGCCTATGTCGGGGAAGGGGAGGTAGACCCTCGGCACACAATCGCCCTCTTGAGATCCTTCGCCGAGAGGGCGATTGCCGAGGGTTATCCGGCCTTGAGGATAAGCGGGGAGATGAGCTCGCCATTTCAAAGCGCCTCATCTCGGCAGAGGTTCTTGGATTACGAGTCCAAACTCGATGAGCTATTCGACCGCCATCCATGCCTTGGTTTGTGCCAGTACGACCGCAGTAGATCTGATGCAGAGCTGATAAGGGATGCAATCACAACGCACCCCCAGCTGATCCAAGGGTATAAATTATATAAAAACAAATATTATATTCCTCCCAAGGATCTCCAGAGCCCAGAGAGCTGGGAGCGAGAGGTCGAGCATCGTCTCGAAAATATCCGAATAGACGGGGAGGGGGAGGAGCTCTTCGGCCAGCTTGCCGAGAACATCGATAACATTTTCTTTATAAAAGATATAATAAATAATAAATTTATCTATATCAGCCCTGCTTTCGAGAGGCTATTTTGCAGGCCGAGGGTTGCCCTTTATCGAGAAGCAGACGATCTTCTGGAGGCGGTCCATCCGGAGGATAGGCAGCTTGTATCCGCTGCCCTGAGATGCCAAGAGCCGGGAAGGATTAACGAGATCGAATATAGGATCGTGACGGGCCAAGGGGAGATACGCTGGATGCACACCCAGGCCTTTGTCGTGTTGAACGAAGAGGGTCGAGCCTATCGCTTGGCTGGGATTATCAGTGACGTCACCACCCATAAGCTGGCAGATGAGCGCTTGAACCGCCTCAACCAAGTTCTCCGGGCCTTTGGGAGGGTGACTGAGCTTGCAGCCCGCGAGAACGATCGTGTGGGCCTTCTCTCGAAGGCATGCAACGAGCTCGTTGCAAGCGGCGGATACGGTCTCGTCTGGATTGGGGGCCTGGACGGAGAGAAAGTAATCCCGCTTGCCCGATGCGGCAAGGGAGTCCAATACCTGGACCGAATCACCATCACCTGGGATGAGGGAGAGACCGGCCAGGGCCCCACCGGAAGGGCGATACGCAGCCGAAAGACGATCGTCTGTCGGGACCTGGAGGGCGATCCTCGATTCAAGCCCTGGAGGGAGGAAGCTCTCGCCCAGAGATTCGCGTCATCGATGGCCGTTCCCATAATCCACGGTGAGCGCCTCTTCGGGGTTCTGAACCTCTATTCCAAGGATTCCACCGCCTTCGACCAAGAGGAGGTCGAGCTCATGGAGGGCGTTGCCGGCAACCTGGCCTTCGCCCTATGGACGATAGATGAGAAGGAGAGGAGGAAGAGGGTGGAGACGGCTCTTGGGGAGAGCGAGGAGAGGTATAGGTTGGTTGCTCGAAACATCCCGGTCATGGTCTACTCCGCCCTTCCCGATGAGCATTCCACCTGTCTCTTCGCCTCAGGCAGGATAGAAGAGCTCACAGGATACCCAGTGGAGAGATTCTTTGGGGATCTAAAGCACTGGAACGAGATGATCCATCCGGATGACAGAGAGATGGTCTGGGAGGGGATACATCTCCACAGAGAGAACAAGGCCCCCCTGGATCTGGAGTACAGGATAGTCACAAGCGATGGAAGTACCAAGTGGATCTCCGACAAGGCCAATCCCGTAATCGATGGAGATGGGGTCATCGAGAGGATCGACGGCTTTAGGGAGGATATCACCGAGCGAAAGATCGCCGAGGAAGCCCTTCAAGAACAACTCCACCTCCTCCAGCAGCTCATCGATGCCATCCCAAATCCGATATTCTACAAGGACGCCGTGGGCTATTACCTGGGCTGCAACACCGCCTTCGAGTCCTACACCGGCCTAAACAGGGAGGAGATCCTGAGAAAGACCGTCTTCCAACTCTTTCCCCCGGATCTAGCGGAGATATATCATAGGGCTGATGAGGAACTCATCAGGGCTCAGGGCAAGCAGATTTATGAGGCATCGGTCGAGCATTCAGACGGCACAAGGCACGAGGTCATATTCAACAAGGCGACCTTCTTCGATACAGAAGGCCGGCTTGCGGGCCTTGTGGGGGTGATACTGGACATCTCTGAAAGGAAGCGAGCCGAGGATCTGGTGAGGGAGTCGGAGAGGCGTCTCGCAGGTATCATCGACTTCCTCCCCGATGCTACATTCGTCGTCGATGCAAACGGCAAGGTGATCGCCTGGAACAGGGCCATCGAGGCCATGACCGGAGTCAAGGCGGTGGAGATGCTCGGAAAGGGAGAGTTAGAGTACGCGATCCCCTTCTACGGAGAGAGGCGTCCCATACTGATCGACCTGATTCTCCAGCCTCAGGACGAGGTGGAGAGCGAATATTTGAAGATCGAGAGGCTCGAGGACAAGCTCGTGGCAGAGGCATATGTTCCCCGGATGAATACCATCCTCTGGGCAGTGGCAGCCATCCTCTACGACTCCGAGGGCAACCGGATGGGGGCCATAGAGTCCTTGAGGGACATCTCCGAGAGAAAGCGAGCGGAGGATCTGGTGAGGGAGTCGGAGAGACGCCTTGCTGATATCATCGATTTCTTGCCCGATGCTACACTTGTCATAGATGTCGAAGGCAAGGTGATCGCCTGGAACAGGGCCATCGAGGCCATGACCGGAGTTAAGGCGGAGGAGATGCTCGGAAAGGGGGAGTTAGAGCACTCGATCCCCTTCTATGGAGAGAGGCGTCCCATACTGATAGATCTCGTTCTCCTTCCAGAGGATATGGTAGAGAAAAACTACATCTCCGTGGAGAGGGATGGCCAGATGCTCTTTGGCGAGAACTACATTCCCCAGTTGGATACCATCCTCTGGGGAGTTGCAGCGATCCTCTACGACTCTAAGGGGAACCGGATTGGGGCAATCGAGTCGATTAGGGACATCTCCGAACACCGCAAAGCGCAAGAGGAGCTTCGAAAGGCGAAGGAAGGAGCGGAAGCTGCATCTCGTGCCAAGTCGGAGTTCCTGGCGAACATGAGCCATGAGATCAGGACGCCCATGAACGCCGTGATCGGCATGGCGAGCCTCCTCCTCGGAACCTGCCTGGACTCGGAGCAGAGGGACTTCGTCGAGACGATCCGATCCAGCGGCGACTCGCTTCTCTCGATCATCAACGACATACTGGACTTCACAAAGATTGAGGAACGCAAGCTGGAGCTGGAGAGCCGGCCTTTCTCGATAAGGGAGGTGATCGAGGAGGCCTTGGATGTGGTCGCACTCTCCGCCTCGGAGAAGGGGCTGGAGCTCGCCTACTGTCTGGAGGAGCTAGTACCCCAGGTATTGATAGGAGACCCAACCCGCGTCCGCCAGATACTGGTAAACCTACTAGGAAATGCCGTCAAGTTCACCGAGAGGGGAGAGGTGGTGGTCACGGTCCGGCCAGGGGATGGAGATGACGAGGTACATCTGGCCGTTTCCGACACCGGAATAGGCATGCCTGAAGAGTTCCTTGAGAAGCTATTTCAGCCGTTCAGCCAGGTGGACTCCTCATCCACCCGCCGCTACGGAGGAACGGGTCTCGGACTTGCGATAAGCAAGCACCTCGCGGAGATGATGGGTGGCCGCATATGGGCTGAGAGCTCCACAGGCCTTGGGAGCACGTTTCACGTCACCATTAAGGCGCAGGGAGGACCGACCACCTCACCTTCGAGAGGGCTCTTCCTGGAGGGGAAGAGGGCATTGATCGTCGAAGGGAATCGGACGACCAGGGAGGCCCTTGCCGGATGGCTTAAGAGCTGGGGAATGGCTGCGACCGCAGTCGGGGAGGCGACGCCCGATCTGCTCCAAAAGCCTTTCGACGTTCTCTTGATGGGATCCAACGTGGCTGAAGAGCTCGCTCCATACGTGGGAGACCGGCCGCTCGTCCTGCTGACCCGGGTAGGCCAGAGGCGGCGCCTCTCCGCGCTATCCAGGGTGAGATGGCTTGCCAAGCCAGTCAAGTACGAGAGCCTCTCAAAGCTCCTCGCCAATATCTTCCTCCTGGAAGACGAACTGCCATCAGCAGAGCAGGCCCCGGTCAATGGGAACGCTGCACGCTTTGCGGAACGTAAGGTCTTGCTCGCTGAGGACAATCCCGTCAACCAGAAGGTAGCACTCAAGATGCTCCAGCGACTTGGAATCTGGGCGGATCTTGCAAGGAGCGGACGTGAGGTATTGGAGGCGATGGAGAACGCCGACTACGACCTGATATTCATGGATGTCCAGATGCCGGATATGGACGGCCTCGAGACCACGAAGATGATTCGGTCCACCGGGAAGAAGGAACCCTACATAGTTGCCATGACCGCTCACGCCCTTCAGGAGATCAAGGATAAGTGCCTTGATGCAGGCATGGACGATTACATAAGCAAGCCTGTGAGGATCGAGGAGCTCAAGGCACTTCTTGAGCGGATTCCTGTATAGAGGCGAAGATCGCCAGTCTGGCATTGGCACTTGTCCCGCTTATTCTCGATTTGGCCAAGGTACTTGTTTATCCGCTTATTGATATCTTATACGTACTTTATTCTGGAAATTAATCGTATCAGCATATCAATTTCTGGATTAGTTAGATATACTTGCACGTACTATGTTCATGCCATGAGGACGCTTGAGAGATCACTTGAGCTGCGAGGCGATATGGAGCTGGGTGCTGCGATGGAGATCCTTGGGGAGGTCTTCGGCCTTGGGCTGCGAGAGGTCGAGGAGATGATCCTAGCAAGGACAGAGGATGACCTCTTGCCCATCAGAGGACAAGCTGACCCTTCCCGTAGAGCTCCCAGGCGACCTTCTCGATCGCATCCTCTCCCTTGATCTCGGCGCCGAAGTCGAAAAGATGCGCGATCCTCTTCTCCCCATAGGCCTCCTGGAGCTCATCCATATACCTGGCCTGGGAATTGCGCCGGCGTGCGCAGTACGAACAGTCGCAGCCCCCCTCCATCACGTGGTTGATGATGATGGAGTCGACGAAGACACCGTGCCCCTCGACCGTTTCGATCAGCCTGCGAGTCTCCATGACCGCTGCCTTCTCGGGAATGGTGACTACGGATATGGTCGATATCGACGGATCCAAGAGGGCATCTCTCATCGTCTCCGACTTCGCCCTCAACCTCCTTGCCTCCTTTAGAATGGCATCGCCAAAGCCCGGCTCGAGCATGTTCAATATACCCATCCACTTGGACTTGATCCCAAGCAGGCGGGTTACAAAGCCTGTGGTCACATTTGGAAGCTGGAGAAGGGGGAGAACCATCGCTGTTGGGGCGGAGTCTATCACGACTACTGCATACTGATCCTCAGCATACACATCGTAGAGCTTCTCCATAAATATCATCTCGGCAACGCCGGGAAATGAGCCGAAGTCCTCGGGCCTGACCTCCATCTCGAATAGGCCGAAGAGGGCTGTCAGCATATGCTTGTATCTCGAGAAGAAGCTCTTTGCCTCGCGGTCGATGTCCGGCTCGTAGGCATATAGGCCGTCCGCAATCCTTCGTGGATGTCCCCCGATCTCAACCTCAAGTATATCCGAGAGTGAGTGGGCGCGATCCATTGAGAAGGCCAACGTATTGAGACCCTGCTTAGATGTCCAGAGGGCGGTTGAGGCGGAACAGACCGATTTGCCAACGCCGCCCTTTCCAGCCACGTAGATGAGGCGCATGGACTCCTAAGAGACGCTTGCAGGATTTACCTTTTATGATCTCATTGCCCTCCTGGAAAGTATAAATATAGTGGCATTCGATCTAGAATCGAAACGCGAGGATTCGGTCATGACGAGAAAAATCAAGGTCGAGGAGCTCACTCAGAGTCCCATCGAGCGGCAGGAGATCGAGCTTGTGGAGCGCAAGGGCATAGGCCACCCAGACAGCCTGGCCGACGGCCTGGCCGAGGAGATAAGCCGCGCGCTTTGCAAGGAGTACCAGGACCGCTTCGGCCGGGTCCTGCACCACAACACCGACAAGATACAGCTTGTCGCCGGAAGGTCGAGCCCGGCATTCGGCGGGGGGGAGGTAATCCAGCCGATCTACATACTGCTGACCGGGCGGGCTACGAAGATATGCGGAGATAAGGAGATCCCAGTCGACACTATCGCCATCAGGACAGCTCGAAAGCACCTGGCAAAGGCCCTGATCAACCTGGACCTTAACCATCAGGTGATACTTGACTGCAAGATAGGCATGGGCTCCGCCGACCTCTGCAACATATTCGATAGGGACGCCTTGACACTTCCAAGCGCGAACGATACCTCTTTCGGCGTAGGCTACGGCCCGCTCTCCGAGACCGAGCGGATCGTCTTCTCGACGGAGCAGTCCCTTCTCGATCTGAGGAAAAAATTCCCGGCCATTGGCGAGGACATCAAAGTCATGGGGCTCCGGGAGGGAGACTCGATCAGCCTGACGATTGCCTGCGCAATGGTGGGGAGGTATATCGACGACATCGACCACTACGTACAGATCGAGGATGATATCGTCCAGGAGCTGATCGACAGAGCCTCGGCGATGACCGATCGCCGGGTGGAGATCCAGATGAACGTGGGCGATAACGTGGAGGCTGGATCGGTCTATCTTACGGTCACTGGAACTTCGGCGGAGATGGGAGACGACGGAGCCGTTGGAAGGGGCAACCGCTCAAACGGCCTGATCACACCTTGCAGGCCGATGAGCCTGGAAGCCACATCGGGCAAGAATCCAATCAACCATGTGGGAAAGCTCTACAACCTGATCTCGACGCTCATCGCAAACCAGGTGGCAGAGGAGGTAGATGGCATAGAGGAGGTCCACGTGAAGATACTCTCGCAGATCGGAAAGCCCATAGATCAGCCGCATCTCGCAAGCATCCAAGCTATCCTCAAGGACGGGAGAAGCCTCTCCTCAGTCGAGGGTCAGGCGATGGAGATCTTCAACGACTGGCTCGATAACATCCCCAAGGTCCAGCAGATGATATTCAAGGGCGAGCTTCCGACCTATTGAGGAGGGAATTGCAGGCCGCATCCCTGCCCCTTCGAACGTAGGTTAGGCCGCATTTTAGAAGTCGAAGAGGGAGCGCTGCCCCTTCCCCCCTTCCTCCGCCGGTGCATCGGCCTTTGCCGATGCCTTGCGGGCCCTCTTTCCTCCACGCCTTGGCTCCTCCTCCTGCTCGACACCTTTTTGGGACGTCTCAATCGACAGGCGTTCTTCTTCCGCCCTTCCCTCGACACCTTTTGGGGACGTCTCAATCGACAGGCGCT
>CAZWDT010000031.1:0-16122 GCA_964632755.1 uncultured Methanotrichaceae archaeon | reverse complement strand
CACCTTTTGGGGACGTCTCAATCGACAGGCGCTCTTCTTCCGCCCTTCCCTCGACACCTTTTGGGGACGTCTCAATCGACAGGCGCTCTTCTTCCGCCCTTCCCTCGACCTTCTTTTGGCCTGCAGCCTGTAGTTCGACCCCGCCCCAGGAGGACTCGATATCGGCTATCCGCTCCACCTCTCGCAGCCGTTGTCCCTCCTCGAAGATCGCCTGCACCTTCTTGGTGGATGGCGTGCTCTTGATCAATAGGGCGATCTCATCGGCGTTGAGATCAAGAGTTGCCGCAACCTGCGCCGCGATCTTCTTGCCCTTGAGGAGGCTTCCGATGAAGTCCATCAGCTCGAAGCGGGCAAAGGACGTCCCCACATGGCAGTGGCGCGCAACCTTTGACGCAGCCGAGTCGCGGACGTTTCTCGCCCTGCGGGTCTGGCCAAGCCGCCTCCATAGGCTCGGGGGCTTGAATGCAATGTACCCCCGACGCCCCTCCCTTCCGGCTGCCTGTATGCCGCCCGTCATGAAGAACGTCGCATACCGCCAGAGGCCATAGTTCTGCCTCCTCCTCACCCGGCCCAGAAATACGTCTGCGCGAGAGAGGCTCTCCATGCCACGGAACAGGTCCTCACCTCGATAAACTTGAGGTAGGTTCTCATCGATCCAATGCACGAGGTCCTCAGGGCTCTCGTCGAGCGAGTAGGAGGAGCGGAGAGCCTCGGTTGGGGAGTCACCTTTGAAGATCGAGTCCAAGACCTTGAAGATCGAGGCCTTGGCATCCCTCTCGGAGGTTGCCACATCCTCCAGGCTAAGCTTTGATCCACCCGCCGCCGCCTGGAGGTCGTTTACTGCGCTTCTAAGGTCGCCTCCGGCGTTCTCGGCAATCTTCATCAGCGCTTCGGGCTCGCAGTCCATCCCTTCCTCGCGGCATATATTCCTCAAGAAGGAAGCGACCGTCGTTGCCCGGATGGATCGAAACTGTATCGCCTTGCAGGCATCCCTCAAGGCCTTGTCGATCTGATAGAACTCGTTTGCGATGAGGATTACCGGTTGGCTCGTCTCCCTGACGAGCCTGAGCATCGCCGATGCCCCGCCCCGGTCGGCGTTCCCGTGGAGGTTGTCTGCTTCGTCGAGGACTACCATCCTCTTTCGTCCAGAGAATGTCGCTATGCGCGAGGCAGGTCCGGCAACGCGACCGATCGCTGAAGCCGTACGCTGATCGGAGGCGTTCATCTCTATGCAATCCCATCCCATCTCGGCGGCCAGTGCGAGCGCAGCCGAGGTCTTTCCTACGCCCGCCGATCCATAGAGGATGGCCGCCTTCTCAGCAGGCTTTCCATCCTCCCAGGCCCGCGCCCATGAGCGCAGCTCGGCTACGGCCTTGTTGTTGCCCAGAACGCGATCGAGTGAGGCGGGCCTGTACTTCTCCGTCCATTCAGTGAGAGCCATCTCGGATCGTTTCTTGTGTCCTCTACCAGATGCCTTCTCTCCCCGTGACCTCCAGGAGTTCTATCTCCCAGACGGTCATCTCCATCCTATCGAGGTCCTCACTTCGAAAGGCCTTTCCGGCGTGGCCAGCCATCCCGCTCGACGTGAAGGCATCGAACATCCTCCTCTTGGCATCTATATCGTCAAAGAGGGATGCCCTGCCCTGGACGACGACGCTCCTCCAGCGTCCCCCATCCATGGAGTCTACCTGGAAGCATACCATGGGATTCGCGTGGGCCATCTCCAGCTTCTTGCCATCGCCGCGGGAGTGGAGCAATATCTTGCCCGAATCGAAGACGTAGGAGATTGGGATCACATAAGGGGAGTCGCCCAGCGATAACCCTAGATGACCCACCCTGGCGGAGGAGAGGAGACTTCCGCACTCCTCCTCTGACAGCTCTCGGGGTTTCATGGTCGATCGCTTATGCCTGGCGGATTAAATATCTTGGCTTCCCTCAGTCGAGCAGTCCCTTTGGCACCTCGATGCTTGCGATGGAGTGCTTGAATATCAAAAACGTCTTGGGTCCGGCGTCGAGCAGGATCTCATATGCGTTGAAGGCGAGCATCTTGCCAGTCAGGGGTCGCCCGTCGTTTAGACGGATGATCACTTGCTGGCCGCGCAGCTTAGGCAGGAACTGGGGCTGACGTGGCTTGGAGGCCTCTTGCCCCGCAACCTCCCAGGTACCCTCTGTATCTTGGGTTTCGCTCATCAAAATCTCCCTCAGTAGATGATCATACTCCTGCTATTATAAACTGTGCTATGGTCGCCTCTTCAAGGGCTATCCAAAAAGGTTTTACCCTCGCAATGCCTTTGGCTTTTGGATGTTCAACAAGATCCTGATCGCCAATCGCGGTGAGATCGCTATCCGTGTTATGAGGGCCTGCAGGGAGCTTGGCATCTCAACCGTGGCCGTCTACTCCGAGGCGGATAGGAACGCCCTATTCGCAAAGTATGCGGACGAGGCAGTTTACGTCGGCCCGTCACCTTCGTCTCAGAGTTACATCAAGATTGACAATATAATCAACGCTGCCTTTGAGACCGGATCCGAGGCCATCCATCCAGGATACGGCTTCCTGGCCGAGAACCCAGCATTCGCCCGCGAGTGCGAGGCCAACGGCATCGTATTCATCGGCCCTACGAGCACATCGATAGATGGCATGGGATCCAAGATCACCGCCCGCCAGACGATGAAGGCTGCAAGCATTCCGATCGTCCCCGGGGTGGAGAGCGGAATCTCCAGGGCGAGGGAGATGTTGGAGATAGCAGACGAGATCGGCTACCCGGTCATCCTCAAGCCTGCCGCAGGCGGCGGCGGGATAGGGATGAAGATCGTGGAGCAAAGGGGCGATCTGGAATCGGCCTTCACATCGGCCCAGTCGATCGCCAAGTCCACATTCGGCGACGACACCGTCTACGTGGAGAAGTACCTCCCAGAGCCTCGGCACATCGAGTTCCAGATAATGGCCGACAATTACGGGCGTACCGTCTACGTCGCAGAGAGGGAGTGCTCCATCCAAAGGCGCCACCAGAAGCTGATCGAGGAGGCCCCATCCCCCATAATGACCGAGGAATTGCGCCAGAGGATGGGCGATATCGCCGTAAAGGCGGCGAAGGCGATAGACTACCGAAGCGCTGGAACGGTCGAGTTCATGTACTCCCGAGGTGACTTCTACTTCCTGGAGATGAACACGAGGCTACAGGTCGAGCACCCGATAACCGAGATGATCACCGGTATCGATCTCGCAAAAGAGCAGATCCTGGTCGCCTCGGGAGAGGACCTGGGATTCTCCCAGGATGAGATCTCAATTCGCGGCTGGGCCATAGAGTGCCGCATAAACGCCGAAGATCCCCTGAAGGACTTCGCTCCCTCGCCCGGCCGGCTCAAGCGCTACCGGAGCGCCGGCGGACCTGGGATCAGGGTGGACAGCGGCGTCTACACCGGATACGTCATACCCCCCTACTACGACTCGCTCATCTCCAAGCTTGTGGCCCATGGCAGGAACAGAAAGGAGGCCATCGTCCGGATGGAGCGGGCACTCTACGAGTACATCATAACCGGCGTTGCAACGAATATCGCCTTCCACAAGGCGGTCATGAGGAACCCGCGGTTCCAGAGTGGCGATATCAACACCCACTTCATAAAAGAGGAGAACATCCTCGCAGACGTGAAGAGAATCGCCAAGGAGGAGGAGGAGAAAGGCCTCACGCTCGCCTCGGCCCTAAGTGCTGACAACCGGAAGGTTGCGGCCATCTCCGCTGCAGTTGGGATGTACCTGACCAAGGAGAACATACCCCAAGAGAAGATGGCCCAGGAGTAAACCGGTTGGCCAATCCAGAGATACTCAGCCTCCTGCTGCAATGCCACGGCCGGTTCGTGTCGGGCCAGGAGATGGCCACGGCCCTTGGAGTGAGCCGGACTTCCATTTGGAAGGAGGTGAATAGCTTGCGGTCCCGCGGCTTTGTAATCGAAGCCTCGTCCCGGAAAGGCTACCTTCTCACCGGCTGCCCCGATATTCTCGACCCAACCCTCATCCGTTCCGGCCTCAATACCGAGAGGATGGGAAGGGAGATCCTCTGCTATCAAGAGGTTGCCTCCACAAACGCCCTCGCAAGGGAGATCGCGGAGACGGCGGTCGACGGGACGGTCGTCCTCTCGGAAGAACAGAGCGTGGGCAGGGGCCGAATGGATCGGGGATGGTCCTCTCCGCCAGGCGGAATATGGATGAGCCTGATCCTTAAACCTCGAATCCATCCAATGCTTGCCCCGCGGATCAACATCTGCGCAGGCATTGCCCTTGCAACCTCGATCAAGGATCTCTTCGGCCTGGATGCGAGGATCAAGTGGCCTAACGATATATTGATAGGGGATCGCAAGGTTTCAGGCATCCTCACCGAGGTTGGAGCTGATATGGACCAGCTGCGCTACGCAGTCGTCGGATGGGGAATAAACGCAAACGTCGATATCGAGGCCCTCCATCCCGACTGGAATGCAACCTCCCTCCAGGCGGAGCTTGGCCATAGCGTCGATCGATCGGAGCTAATTCGCTCCATTCTGGAGGAGATGGAGGGCTTCACTCGCGCTCTTACGGATGAGTTCCGTCCGGTGCTCGATCGATGGAGGAGCCTCTCAGCGACACTGGGACGGGATGTGAGGATAATTACCCATGAGGAAGAGATCATTGGCAAGGCAGTCGACGTCGACGACAAAGGAGCACTCCTGACAGAGCTTCCCTCCGGCGAGATGAGGCGCATAATGGCCGGGGACTGCATCCACTTGAGAGGACTCGATTGTTTCCTGGATGGGAGGGAGCGATGAGGAGAAGGAAGGTACAAGGCATTGCTAGGGATACTCTATTCTTCATAATGGAAGCGAGCAGGTCGACGCTGCCATTGGAGTTCGCAGGCCTCCTGAGGGCAGACGAGGAGATAATCACCGAGGTCCTGATACTTCCGGGGACGGAGGCGTCCAACAGAAGCGCGCTTGTCAGGATGTACATGCTTCCGAACATGAGGATTGTAGGGTCGGTGCATAGCCATCCTTCCTCCAACCTCAACCCATCGAGGGAGGACCTCATATTCTTCTCAAGGGCAGGGTACTACAACATAATCGTCGGACCACCCTTCGACGAGAGGAGCTGGCGCTGCTACGACTCCACCGGAAAAGGGAGGGACCTTTCGGTGCTCGACGTAGACTTGGGAGAGGACGATTATTTGGATGAGGAGGACCTCATTTGACCCGGATCGTTGCGACAGGCACCTTCGACCTGCTCCATCCAGGCCATATCCTCTATCTGGAGAGGTCCAAGGCCCTCGGAGACGAGCTCGTGGTGATCGTCGCGCGTGACGTCAACGTTAAGCACAAGCCCAAGCCAATCGTCCCCGAGGATCAAAGGCTTCGAATGATAGGGGCCTTGAGGGTGGTCGATCGAGCAATCCTCGGAGACGAGAGCGACATCTATAAGCCCCTCAAAGAGATCGAGCCCGATATAATCACGCTAGGCTACGATCAGCACTTCGACCCTTGCGCCCTCGAAACGGAGCTCTCCCGTCGGGGCCTGAAGGCGAGGGTTGTGAGGATAGAGGCAAATGATCCATGCTACCTCTGCAGCTCCAGGCGGATCGTGGGCAAGATACTTGAGACGAGATCCCAAAAGGCGGTCTGATATCGCCCGGCGGCCGAGGAAGCACGGCTCCGCTAGTTACTTATATCTGACTCCCTTGTATGGCCGTCGTATGGTCAGGGTAGCAGTAGGCGGCACATTCGATCCCTTACACGAGGGGCATCTGGCCTTGCTCAAGAAGGCCTTCCAGGTGGCTGGCCGTTACGGGACGGTGGTGGTCGCCCTCACCTCGGACGAGATGGCAAAAAGCCAGAGAACCCGGAAGGTCCGCGACTTCCAGACCAGGGAGAGGAACCTGAGGGAGATCCTCTTGTCGAGGCTGGGCGCAAGCAGGTTCGAGGTGGAGAAGCTGCACGACGTCTTCGGTTCAGCCATCGAGGAGGATTACGACATAATCGTCGTCTCCCCTGAGACGTTGCCAATGGCCTATCAGATCAACGAGATCCGACGCGAGAACAAGCTCGATCCCATCCGCATAGTCAGCATCGAGTGCCAGATGGCCGAGGACAACGAGCGCATCAGCTCAACGAGGATCTGCATGGGCGAGATCGACGGTAAGGGCAAGCTACTTATCCAGAGTGGATGAGCCGTCTCGTCGAGGAGCGATTGTAATGGGCCTCCGTCCCCAATGCAAAGGCAAGAGCGTTAGTTCGTCGGGTTCGCATCGATCACATCCCTCTTCGACGGCGAGACCTCGCCATAGCATATAGCATTCTATCTCCTGCTATTCCTCTCGATGATCGGCTGCCTGATGGTGCTGGTCCCATCGAGCTATCCCATTCCACACAAAGAATTTGATGATTAGTTTCAATATACCAAGATGAAAGTTGGCGAGGCAAGGAACCAATTCCTTCTCGACTACATCGGCGCAGCAAATGATATCGAGGTTGGAAACGGGCGAAATGCCTGGATCCTGATGGCATCCTTCGCCCTGGCATTCCTTGCGATACTCATCCTGATGATATCGAAGGCCGTATGACCGGATCGATCTCTACCTCACAGCCGTCTCACAATGGAGATCCTCCCGATGCGCCGTTCGAGCTGGCCTACGAGAACGGATGCAGGCGTTCGCTTGCCGATGATCCTCGTCTTTCCCGCCACAATCGCGGGAAGTATCCCCTCCGGTTCATCGGCGAAGACTTCGGTTACGCCAAGCCCCACGGTCTCTCTAACGTGTGAGTCGCTTCCTGCAACCATGGGAAGGCCTCTTCTCCTCGCCTGCCAGTAGGCAAGGCCGTTAGCAAGCCCTATGAAATGCCGGGAGTTGAATACCTCGACAGCATCGACCGGAGGGATCCTCCAAAGCGAGTGGCGAAACGGATGATAGGGATGCGGGGCAATCGCGATTCCGCCCTCTTCATGGACGGCCTCGATCGTCTCCTCGGCGCTTCTGTCCCGCGGCGGGAGATCCTCAATCCCGAGCGCCAGGAGGTGCCCATCGCTCGTGGAGATCTCGGTCCCCATGATGATGATCAAATCGAGCCCCAGCTTGCGGACGGCCTTCCTTGCGGCAATCGATCCATCCAGCGTGTTGTGATCGGTTATCGATAGGCCGGCAAGCCCCCTCCTCGCCGCCATCCGGAGGATGTCTTCAACATCGTCCCTCCCGTCGGAATGGCGGGAATGTATGTGGAGGTCGAGCCTCATACGTCACCAGGATGGGTTATCTTGCCCTTGAGAGCGGTTGCAGCAGCTGTTGCAGGCGATGCGAGGTAGACGAGGCCGCCCTTTCCCATGCGGCCGGGAAAGTTCCGGTTGGACGTTGCAAGACATACCTCGCCTTCGCCAATGACGCCCATGTGCGCTCCAAGGCAAGGCCCGCATCCGGGAGTGCCGATCATGGCGCCGGCCCTCACAAGCGTCTCGATTACGCCTCCTGCGAGCGCCTCCAGGTAGACCTCGCGGGACGCGGGAATGACGAGGGTGCGAACCGCAACGCGGCGCTTGCGCAATATCGATGCCGCGATTTCAAGATCCTCGAGGCGACCGTTGGTGCATGTGCCGATGAAAACCTGGTCGACCTCGGTCTCTGGGATCTCCCTTACTGGAGACACGTTGTCGACCCGAAAGGGCAGCGCGACCTGTGGCTCGAGGTCGGATATATCGAACTCTCGCATATCGCCGATCGATCCCGGATCAGAGAGGACTGGGCTGTAGCCCTCCACTGCCCTCTCCTCCAGATAGAGCTCGGTCTTCCGGTCGGGAGGAACGATTGCGGCCTTCGCCCCCATCTCGACTCCCATGTTGCATAACGTCATCCGGCCGGAGATGCTTTGAGCCTCGACAGCTTCGCCGGCGTACTCGACCGCCCGATATGTGGCGCCGTCAGCCCCCATCTCCCCGATCACCTTGAGCGCGAGATCTTTTGCCGAGGCCCAGGGACCGATACGGCCCGAGAGCACAATTTGAATCGTCTCCGGGACCTTGAACCAGAGCCTTCCACTGCGGTATATCTCGGCCATGTCGGTTGCCCCAACGCCAGTCCCAAAGGCCCCGAATGCCCCATATGTGCAGGAGTGGGAGTCCGCCCCCACTACCAGGCTTCCAGGAAGGGCAAAGCCCTTCTCCGAGAATACCTGGTGGCATATTCCTGCGCCGCAGTCGTAGAGGTGCTCTATCGATTGATCGCGGGCCCAAGCCCTCACCTCTGCCTGGAGGGTTGCCGTAAGCTCGTTGTTCGCAGGGACTATGTGGTCGAAGGGGATCACTATCCTCGACGGATCCCAGACATGCCCACCTCCCATATCCTCGAAGGCCTTCACAGCAAGGACGCTCGTCCCGTCGTGGGACATGCAGCGATCTATGGCCGCGTCCACTATATCTCCGGCCCGAGCCTTCTCTCCAGATGCCCTGGAGAGTATCTTCTCGCTGATTGTTGGCATGATCTCTGCCTGCCTCAGATCCCGTCCCGTGAAGGGAGCATGTAGGCTATGTCCTCGGTCGGGTGGCGATAGAGCCTGGCAAAAGAGCGCTTCTGGTCGAGGATGTGCCCGATCAACCCGATCGTTCGGCCAAGCGCGAAGAGGCCATTGAGGTATCCCAGGCTGACCACCTGATCAATCTCCTCCTTTGTGAAGACCTGGCAGGAGCTCATCAGGTCTAGGAAGAGGATGCCTATGCAGCCATCGACGTTCAGTATGAGGTTGCCCTTCTTCGCAGTCGTAAGAAGCTCCACCTGTTGTGCGTAGTCGAGAAGCTCGGTTGTCGCAAAGTTCTTGTGGGCGTACTCGACGAGGAGCTGCACACGAACGTCCGGGTTCTTCACGCTCTTGATGCGATGGCCGATTCCTGGGATGTTGAGCCCCTTCCTCTTCATCTCCACCACGAACTCCTCGGGGGCGAGGCCGCTCTCGCGGGCACGCTTGAACTCCCTTGCCGCATCGTCGATCGCCCCTCCGAAACGAGGGCCGATCGTGAGAAGGCCGCTAGCCAGGCTTGAGATCAGGTCCTTTCCAGCGCATGAGGCAACGATTGCATTGTGGGCACCCGAGACGGCTGGGCCGTGGTCGGCCGTGATCTGCAAGACTAGCTCGATGAACCTCGCCGCGTAATCGGGAAGCTGCTTCTTGAACCAGAGCAGGCCGATTGCGCCTCCGATCCCAAGCCCCTCCTCGATAACCTCGCTGATCGTCTTATTGGCGTAGAGGAGCTCCTCTCCGCGGTCGTCGGAGATCGTGCAGATGAAGGTCGTCGGCCTTCTGATCATTCCCGAGGCGAGCGCCTTCGAGTAGTCGACGGGAATCGTCGGCACCTCGGGCTCCTCCACATCCTTTGCAAGGCCCTTCTCCTTCAGCTCCTTGTAGACCTGGCCTATCATCTCGCCGTAGTCGTCAAAGGACGTCGGAACGTGTGCTCCAGCCTCGCGCAAGGCCTCGTTCTTCGAAAAAGCGGTCTCCCTCTGGGTATCGGCCTTGGCACCTGCATGGCCGAACTGGACGCTTGCAGGAAGGACGCTCGCGCATGTCCCAGTTACCCAGGCCACGAGGGGCTTTTTGATCCTACCCTTCTTGAGGGCCTCAACGATCCTGTACTCGTCCTCTCCGCCGAGCTCGCCAAGACAGGCGATCATGGCGATATTCGGATTTGCCTCGAATCGGTGGATGTGATCGAGCATGGTGCTTCCGGGATAGCGGTCTCCACCTACAGCGATCCCCTCGAAGATCCCGTTTGAGTTTCTGGAGATGATGTTGAACGCCTCGTTGAGCATGCCGCCCGACTTGGAGACGAATCCCACGCATCCGGGCCGATAAAGCCTGGAATCTACTATGTTCTCTATCGTCCCCGCGGTGTTTCCTATCCGGAAGGCCCCTGCCACGAGTCCACCGACGGTTGCCGGGCCGATGACGGTCTTTCCAAGCTTGCGAGCGGTCTTTGCCATTATGCGAGCCTGCCTCTCCGGCACTCCCTCTGCGATCACGGCCACCGTATGGATGCTCTCCTGCTCGAGAGCCTCCATCGTGGTATCGAAGGCGGAGCGGTGTGATGCGAAGTTGACCATCACCTCGACCTCGCGATGATCGGCCGAGGCCTCGGATATGGTCCTGTACATGGGAAGGAGGATCTCCTTCGCCCCCCAGAACGCCTTGTGGGTGCCCGATTGGTTGGGATTTATTATAGCTGCGATGCTAGGTGTATTTCGCCGGCAGATGTAATCGAAATCAAGCATCCTCTGGATCGCATTGACCTGGAAGCCATAGACGAAAGCGGTCGTCTCCCAATTGAAGAGCTCGTACTCCATTCTCATGATCCTCACCCCTCCAAAGCCATGGGGACGATCCTCGTCATATGCATCTCCGGCCCGAAGACCTCGATAGGAATATCGAGCTCCTGGCCAAGACTGCGCATCAGCTTCAAGCCCTGCTCGTAGTTCGGCCCTCCCCTGCGAACGTATATCTTCACGCCGCTCTCCTTGAGCCGATCCCTATACTCCCTCAAGGCCATCACAATCCCTTTGAAGGTGCTCGCAACATCGGTGAAGTTTGCGATCGCCCCTCCTATGAGGAGGATCCTGCCTCGCGGATCCCTCACCCTGGTCATGAGGTCCAGAATGGTCGCAGTATAGTGATAGGTCTCCTCGGTGTTGGGGTCTCCGCTGTACTCGCCGTAGTTAGCAAGGTCGCACGAATGGCCGAGGTCGCATATGGTATCTGCGTATATGACGCTTGCCCCGCCGCCCGCGATCATCGTCCAGACCCTTCCTGCAGGATTGAGTATTGTGAGCTTCAGGGATGATCCGGTCTTGGAGTCGAGATCCTTGATGTAGCTCTCCTCCAGGGTGGGGGTGCGGCCGAAGGGCTCTGGAAAGGAGAGATCCAACCATCTCTCACGACACCAGAACTCCTCGGCATCGTCGAGCTTTGCGACCATATCCAGGGGCATTATCGTTCCGTCTGTAATCGTGAAGGGATTGATCTCCAGATAGACGAAGCCGCAGTCCACGTAGAACCGATAAAGGGCCGAGATGAACTCGATCACCTTCTGTCTCTCCTCGCCCAGGTCGGCGGGAACGATTGCGGAGATCGCCCCCGAATCGAGGCCAGAGATTATATCGGCTTGGGCCTGGAGGACGCGATCCCAGTTCTCCTCGACTGATACGCCACCTTCCGTCGAGAAGTAGATAGCATCACCGCTGTATTCTGATTTTATGGCGACGTAATACTCCCCCTCATGGGGAACGAAGGGCTCTATCAGGAAGTGGGTGAGGTTGCCGATGACTCCTCCGATCTCCACCTCGCGGCCCATATTCTTCGCCAGATAGCCCTTGACGGCATCCCAGTCGACGTCCAGAAGGATCAAGCCGTGAATGCCTCTCTTTCCGAAGAGCTGGTCCGGCTTGATCACCAGCCTCTTCCGGAGCAACCACGAGTTAAGGGCGACCACCTCCTCGACGTCGGTATCCGGGCCAACTAATACCACTTCGCCCTTGTAAGCGAGACCATCTAGGTAATGGGGAAGAGATCTAGCCAACATCCTCTTCGCATCGAACTCTCTAATTCCTCTCTGTGCCATCTAAAACCTCCTTTCCGCACACCCTTAACCATGCTTATTTAGAAATCTTTCCTAGGCAAAAGCACCCATTCTAGCGAAGGATGGAGGAAAGGCTGATATAATCATATGGATTGACCGAATCCATGGACTGCCCTTGCTGCGGAAAAGGCGGCGTTCGCACGGCTGAGGATGTCATCGCAGGCCTCGACCGGCTCTATATGGCATGCCCCGATTGCGCGCCGGATCCTGGACTGGACAAGGGAGCTCCCCTTTCGAAGCTTCGCGGAAGCGAGGAGGAGCGCTGCCCTGGATGCGGTCGCCGCCATCTCGATTCGATCATGCTCAATGCGCTCGATATCCTTGCAGAGGAGGGCGTTCGCGATGAAAGTGACACGCTTAGAAGCGTCGGTACACCCCTTGTCGAGATAGGCTTTGTCCTCCCCTATCCCCCCCGCCTTGGCCGAGAAGAGCTCTTGATCGCAAGCGGCGGAATAAACAGATCCGCGGCCCTCCATCTGATGGAGGAGATCCCCGAGCTGAAAGGCGTAATCGGGGGCGTAGGCCTTCCCGGAGTCTATGACATAGGGCAGGGCGGTCGAAGCCTGGACCTCCTTGCCGGATGCGATCTCAGGGGGGATATCGCGTCAAGCCTCTTTGGCGACCTTCTCATCTACAAAAACCAGGCCCACATACACATTGAGTTCCCGCGGCCGGGATCTCCCAAGGTGCGCATAGTCGAGGAGGTGATGCTTGGAGGGAGGGCAAGGGGGGTGATAGACGGCCTATGTGGCCCAGGAACGCTCGGCCTAGTCGCCGCCCTCGCAGGGGCAGAGAGAGTCGTCTTGAACGACGCCTGGCTTCCGGCAATCGAGGATGCTATGCTCAACCTCTGGGCCAATCGAGAGGCTCTGGGCATCACAAAGATCGAAAGGATCGTGAAGCCTTCCAAAGCCATCGGATCTGATCCTGTCCTCGTAGGAAGGGCCTCTGGGAGATGCGAGATCGAGGTCTATCACGGCGACCTTGAGAGGCTCTTCTCCCTGGCCGAGCCAGGGGACGTATGCCTGATAGATCCCTTTCCCGATGCCCCAATAGAACGCCTGAAGGCCGCCTCCCGATGCTGCGACAGGGTCGTCATCGTATGAGAGGGAAGAGGATTGCGCAACTGCTCAATTGCTTGAAGGCTAGCAATCTCCCAATTGGACGTATCGTCAACTTCGGCACGCCTAAACGCCGTTGGAAGCGGTATATGAACCCTCAGGGGGACCGCATGTCAAATGGCGGGCAGCGCATAAGAATGTTTAGCAAATAGCGATTCAATCCCTAAGTCAGAAATATGCCCTTTCTCCCAGCTGCAGCAAGCTGCGGGGTATCACGTTCTAAGATGAACGCGATAAAGGATAATATTAGCGTTCATTCGCGTTCATTCGCGGTTAAAATAGGGAGAGATAGTACTTGTTCAATATATTGAGGAGAACGGATAATCCCAGTTACGAGATCGGATAATCCCGCTACAAGATCTCCAAAAAGATGATCTGATGGGACAGCGCGGATTTGAACCGCAGTCCAAGCGTCCCAAACGCTCGAGGATGGCCAGGCTACCCCACTGTCCCAAGGCAGCGCCCATATGGAGCGCTCGCTTAAATCCTTTGCCCTCAGGAGAGGATCTCGTTTCCCTCCGCTCGGCCCGCCCTCTCGCCAACCCTCTTTGCCAGATAGACAGTCGAGAGGCCGCCAGCTGCCGTCAGGAACCAGAGTTGGATCAAGCGACTGAGGATGGTTGCCGCAACCGCGTCGTGGGTGCGGACCCCAACCGCTGCAAATAGAGTAATCATCACGATGTCGACAAGGCCCACGCCGCCGGGGAGAAAGAGGGGGAGCATCTGCATGAATATCATCACTGCGTAGACGGCTAATATGGCCCCCAGAGGCACGTCCACGCCCATCGATCGAAATGTGACGAATGCTACGAGGTTCATGCATATCCAGGCCATAAAAGCCCAGAATACGCTTATCAGAATGGTCCTCTTGTGCCCCGTCAGCTTCACCATCGAGGCGTTGAACTGGCGGACCATGCCCTTGCATGCGCTCCTGTTGATGCGCAGGCGAAAGAGCCACTCCAAGCCGTTGATGAGGCCGTCAGTAATTCTCTCAAGGAGGGATGCGGAGAAGCATATGCCGACGAAGACCAGGTTGATGAAGACTAGGAATATGGTTATGCTCGAGCATGCGGCAAGCGCCCAGCGCGGAACGTCTGCCATCATCACCATGTATGTGAGGCCGACGATCGTGCCCATGAAGAACGGGACGGCCGTTATTATGCGGGAAGCCGCAACCGTGGCCGAGGACTGGTCCAGACGAGAGTTATCGGCGAGCTTCTCCATGAAGTAGATGCGAGCGGTCTCTCCGGAGAAGCTTCCCGAAGGTATGAGGTTGTTTAAGAAGATCGATGACAGGTAGATCGAGAAGACGTCCCTTATCGATACGTGGTAGTCGAACTCGTTTAAGACCTTCTGCCAAGCTAGCGCGTCGCAAAGAACTCCGAGAAGTGCTAACAGGAACCCTATCGAGAATACGGCCAGGTTCACGCTCTGGAGCGTCTCCATCGTCTCTCCGAAGCCCACCCTGTAGAGGTAGAGGAAGTAGACGCCCATCCCTAATGCGATCAAGGCGATGGACTTCCTCGCATGGACCGTCGGCAGCTGGATATCCTGGCTCACGATTCTCCACTTGGACCTTGCAGATAAAAGGTTTATCTATCCGGGGGTCCGGCAAGCTTCGCTCAGGCGCTGCCTCCTCCATGATGCTTATCTATCATGAAGGCTTGGATTCGATGGATGGCCAGAGATCAGAGGGATCATTACTACAGGAAGGCCAAGCAGGAGGGCTATCGAGCCCGATCGGCCTACAAGCTGCTCCAAATGAACTCGAAGTTCCACCTCATAGGGAAGGGCGACTCCGTAGTCGACCTGGGCGCTGCCCCCGGCGGCTGGCTCCAGGTGGCAAAGGAGCTTTCGGGCGGGAAGATCGTAGGGGTCGACCTCGAGGAGATCTCATCCCTGGAGGGCGTAATCACGATCAGGGCGGATATCACCGCACCGGAAACGGCCGAGCTGATCCTCGAAGCCCTGGGAGGACCTTGCGATGCCGTGATCAGCGACGCTGCCCCGAACCTAAGCGGCGTCTGGGATGTGGACCACAGCCGGTCGATCGACCTTGCGAGAAAGTCGCTTGCCCTTGCAAAGAGGCTTCTTCGACCGAGGGGAAACTTCCTAGTCAAGGTATTTCAGGGAGATACGTTCATCGAGTTCTTGAATGAGGTGAGAAGGGAGTTCTCTCGGGTGCAGTCCCACTCCCCCAAGGCATCCCGAAAGGAGAGCGCCGAGATGTACATCGTCGGCCGAAAGCTCCTATCTGGGCCTGTGCGGGCGGGAGATATCGTGGATGTCGAGATCTCGTTCATGGGCTCAGGGGGAGACGGCGTCGCCATGGTGGATGGGTTTGCCGTGATCGTCAAGGGCGGAGCGATAGGCGACCGGCTCAGGGTCAGGATAGAGGCTGTCAAGCCGAACTTCGCCTTTGGAGAGGTAATCGCGAGGATTTAGCCCAATTCACCGGAAACTGTTTTAAATCTTGCACTACAATTCGCCAGCCGTGACCATCTTCAGAGCTTATGATGTGCGAGGTCTCTACAAGACCGAGCTTAACGAGGAGATCGCCGGGCGGATCGGGAGGGCCTTTGGATCTTATGCGGATGGTGGAAGGGTGACGCTTGGGCGAGACTCGAGGACGAGCGGCCCTTCCTTAGAGGCGGCCTTTCTAGAGGGAGTGCTTGCCACAGGCGCCGAGGTGGACAGCTACGGACTCCTTCCAATAGCCGTCATCTCCTTTTCGACATGGAAGGGCGGGTACAAGGCCGCTGCCTACATCTCTGCCTCGCACAACCCGCCCGAATACAACGGCATACGGTTTCGAACGGGCTATGGATACGGCATGCTCTATCAGAACACGGCGATCATGGACTTCTACAGGGATGGCAAATTCAGGGCCGGCGAGGGAATCGTTCGCCATCACGACGCAAAAGAGGCGATCGATGCCTACAGGGATTATGTATCCTCGAAGCTCGACCTCAGTCGATCGCTCAAGGTCGTGCTCGACATGGGAAACGGCTCTGCCTGCACGATGGACGGCTTCTACAGGGATCTGGGCTTTCAGGCTACGGTTCTCAACGGCCGGCCCGACGGCGACTTTCCAGGACGCGGGCCCTCGCCGAGCGAGGAGACGCTTCAGGAGGCCGCCCGGGCGGTCGTCCAAGAGGGAGCCGACTTCGGCTGCGGATTCGATCCCGATGCAGACCGGGGGATCGTGATCGACGACCTCGGCCGGATAGTCCCGCCTGAGAAGGTCGCAATCATCCTTGCTAAGAGGAGGTACCAGAAGGGCGACCTCGTGATCTCTGGGTTCGACTGCTCGATGATGCTTGAAAAAGAGCTCGTGCCTGCTGGATTCAGGGTAGAGCGAGAGCGGGTGGG
>CAZWDT010000030.1:0-35073 GCA_964632755.1 uncultured Methanotrichaceae archaeon | reverse complement strand
CACCGAGGCGGATCTAACCGACGCCCGTCTCTTTCGATGCGACCTCAGCGGCTCTACGCTAACGGACGTCCGCCTCCCACGCGCTAACATGTTGGATGCTTACCTCAACTGGGCAGATATGAGGTACTGCGACCTCTCCCGAGGCCAGCTATCTCGAGCAGAGATAATGGGCTCCGACCTCACAGGTGCCGACCTGAGCTATGCAGACTTCACGAAGGCCTACATCCTCCGCTCAAAGCTCGTAAATGCCAATCTAAACGGCGCCAATCTGGAGGATACGGACATCAGCTACTCGAACCTGAGCGATGCGACGTTGAGGTGGTCCAAGATGATCATGACCAAGATGAACGGCGCAAACCTTTCTGGGGTTGACCTTTCCGACTCCACCCTTTACTTCATCGTCTCAACGAGCACGAATATGAGGGGGGCAGTTCTCAGGAACTGCAAGATCGAGAGCGTATCGCTTTGGGATTGCGATATGCGAGGATCGTATCTCAGATATGCCAAGCTCAATCTGGTGGCCTTGCAGAAGGTCAACCTATCAGGGGCGGATCTGAGGGGCGCCGACCTTAGGTTTTCTGCGTTGATCGATGTGGACCTAAGCGGTGCCAATCTGATGGGAATAACCTATGACGAGATGAGCTTGTTATCGATTGCTGGATCCCGGCTGGATGGCGCGCTGATGAGCGATAGCCTCCGAAGGGATATCACGGCTTTGTTTGATGGCGCAACGGTTGCAGGGTAGGGGGTTTATCCGAATATGATGAGAGAGACTGGCTTGGCTGCATGCGCGATCTTGCTTATGGCTTTAGCCCATGCCGCCACTTTGACGGTAGATGACGACGGCGAGGCCGACTATTCGAGGATAGCGGATGCCATAGTTGCCGCCCAACCGGGCGATACTATCGTTGTCATGAGCGGGATATATCGGGAGCGATTCGTTCTGGATAAGCAAATGACGATTCGGGGGCTTGATACAGGATCGGGAAGGCCGGTGTTGGACGCATCCGGCCTCGGCTCGGCGATGACGCTTACAAGCGACGGAATCGTCGTGGAGGGCTTTGAGGTGACCGGTGGAGGGGATCGCTGGCCTGAGGCTGGCATAAAGGTGAAGAGCGATCAAAACAAGCTTTTCGACAACAACATCCACAATAACGATGTAGGCATCGGCCTTGAAGGCAGCTACAACAACACGATCGAGGGGTGCGACCTCTCTGAGAACAACGTGGCCGTCCTCATGTGGTCCTGCTCCGGAAACATCGTTCAAAAGGTTCGCGCCTGCAAGAACAATGCAGGCCTCCTTTTTCTGATGTCCGATGGGAACTTCATCGAAGATAACCAGCTCTCTGAAAATCACTACTCCATAATATTGGTCGAGGGATCGCGGGGAAACGCGGTCAATTGGAACAACATCTCCTCCAGCATCGATTATGGTATCTACATTGATGCGGCCGATTTGAACCTCATTGTGGGGAATATAGTTGCCGATGGCGGCAATTATGGCATCAGCATCACCGATTCCAAGGGAAATATCGTCGTCGAGAACGTGGTCCGGAAGAACGGAGGGGATGGCCTATATCTGGAGGGCATGGAGAACTCCTCAATCATGAGCAACAACATCTGCGAGAATGGCTACGATGGATTGTCGCTCATTGGGTCGACCTGCAACCGACTGAAGGGAAACCTCGTATGGGGAAACATTGATGACGGAATCTCCTTGGTCGATTCCATTGGAAACACGATCATCGGAAACGTGATCCGCGAGAACGGTTATGGGCTCTACCTGGACGGCTCCGATAACAACCAGATCTACCTTAACAGCATCAAGGATAACGAGAACGCCTACTATATCGTCGAGTCCAGCAACTCCTGGAACTCCATCGAGGAGATCAAATACATCTACCAATCCCGCTCATTGCGAAGCCATCCGGGCAACCTTTGGAGCGATTATGGAGGCGAGGACTCGGATGGGGACGGCCTCGGTGATGAGCCCTACCACTTTGCCGGGCAGTTCGATTATTATCCACTGGTCGGCGGCCTGGAGGAGTATCGCCTAGCCTGAAGGGATAAAGGGGGGACCCTCCCCGCCTCAGGCGCGGTAGATGTAGAACCTCAGGGGATTATCATCGCTTTGGTCTGCTGTGCGAATGTAATACCGGTCCATGAGCTTTATCTCATCGTTCCTGGAGAGGGTGATGTTATCATCCTCATTCCTCATCAAAATTTCTGTCGCATCGACGCTAACTACCCGCATCTTATCGAACTGGGCCTGCTCCTCAACGTCCTTCGGCATATCCGAGAGCTGGAATACGCCGTCGATCGATGCAATGCCGCTTTTCGGATCCTTCTCGTCGCCGAGGAATGCGCTCTTGAAGTGGACGGCGACGATGACGATCTCATCTCCTCCAACGAATCTCTTATAGATGTAGGTCGCGCTTCCTGTGTCCGACCCGGAGGACGATGGCGATATCACCTTGGCATCGAGCGTTCCCCCATCCTTTCGAAGCTCCAGGCTCACCTTCTCCCCGTTCACATCGACCGACCTGAGGTGCAGCTGATATCCGTCCTCAAGGTCCAGGGGAGATCCGGAACTCAGCTGGTGTTCTGAATCGTCGTCTATAAGGACCCTCAAGAGCATCTCGTCGGCGAGGGGCTTGGGATCGGGCGATTCGTCGTAGAGGCAGCCGGACCCCTCGCCGACCTCACGATTGCTATAGCCTGCGAAGTAGCCCTCCCCCAGGAATCCTATGACGTAGTACATTCCCCAATCCTCGAAGTCGAAGGCCTTCTCCTGTCTGATCGAGTCGTATATCACGCCGTCGGGCTCGCAAAGGCGGCCTTCCTTGACAGTAATCGATATCTTCTCCGTGCCCAGACCGTCGTCGAGATCGTAGTAGAAGCCGGAGAAGTTGAGGGAGTCCATGACGGAGGTCGAATTGTCAACGGCCTCCATAACCACCCCTCGATCTCTCATCTCGTCATCGGCCGCGGAGGCCATTAGAATCGCCAATAGGGCGAGCAAGTATATCTTCATCATACAACTCATCTCGTCTGCCCTTCCTTCATTTACGATCTCTCTCGCGATGGATGGAATAAATACATGTCGGTTGATAAAAAGATGAGCAACCCTATTTAAGCCTACCTGCATTTTGAATTGCCCGAGGGGCCTATGGCCGAGGGCTGGTGGATTACAGCGAGGCGGCCCACGTAGACGAGGAATACGAGTATCTGCTCAAAAATATAGATCAAGGCATTGCCTTCGAAGAGCATTGCCGTCAATGCTGGATCGAGATATAGACTGCCCATTATCTTATGGATGGCAGCTCATCATGGCAATGAGCATGAATTATTTATGCAGGTAGAGGTATTGAATAGCATATGATCGAGATGGGACTTGTGGTGCTCGTCCTGGCAGTCGCGCTGGGGATCCTCATCCTGCTTAGGTCGATCAAGAACTTCGCCATCAACGCCGCAATCGGCCTCGTCATCCTCTTCGTCGCAAACAACCTTGCGGACTTGAACATCGGCTACAGCTGGATCGTGATCCTCATTTGCGCAATCGGTGGGGCCCTAGGGGCGATCTTAGTAATACTGCTCCACTTCCTAGGGATCTATATTTGATCCCTGCTATAGGGTCACGGCCAAGGGATCAGCTCGGCGCCTTCGATCTCCAGCTCTCCCGAGACGCCGTTCCAGATCTTCTTGAACTTGGGGACGATCCTTCCTCTCATGTGAGGGCCGGAGAGGACGAACGACTCGTACTCGCCTCCCTCCCCGCAGGGATGGATGCGGAAGCGCTGGCAGAGGTCGAGGAAGCGATCCAGGTTGGAGGGCCCGAGGATCTCTCCCAGCCACCCCTCACCCAGGCCATCGGCCGCCACTCCCACGATCATGATCTCAAATCCATCCCCGAGCATCTCCCTTAGAAGTATCGTCGGGTCCCTGTGCCAGAGCGGCGCAACAAGATCGAGGCCGAGGTTCTCGCATATCCCGTCTATGCGGGAGCGTTGATACTCTGATGCAACAGCGCCAGCGAGGACGCCCTCGACATCGATCTGAGATAATGCCCCCTCCAGGGGTGAGAGCTCGTCGTCCAGGTTTACCTCGAACCTGACCTGCTCGATTCCGAGCGCCTCGGCGGCGAGCTCAGAGAGAATTATCGCCGGCACATGATACATATAGGAGGCCTCGGGGGCGTATGCTGTGACGAGGCGGACGACCTCGTGGCCTGCTAACTGAGCCAGCCGGATGCAGTAGGAGGAGTCCTTTCCTCCGGAGAAAAGGGCAGCTAACCTCATATCTGGCACTTCCTCTCTTGGAGCTCATAACGTTTGCCGTCACTTTTTGTACGATCGGTTGAAGATGCATACAACAACCGCTGCAAGCAGAACGGCGAGGATGCCTGTTAGGAATATGCCGTCGAATACGCCCGCGCCGCCAATTGATAGGACGAGGGGCAACTCATAGCTGCCCGGCGGCGAGAGCGTTGAAAGGACGCCGGGCGTAAGCAAGGTCATCAGATCGGCGCCTATAAGGGTTCCCATGGTGCCGCTCACGTAGGCCAGGGCCGGGGCCGATCGATAGCCCCTGGCGAGCACCACTCCGACGAGGGCTGCAAGCATTGGGGGAAGGTAGACTGGAAGGACGATTCCCTCGCGAGGCACCGGCATTGCTGCGGCGTAGGTGATGAGGGCAACGATTGCGATGCCCATGGCCGCTCGGCTGGTCGATGCCCTGCGCTTGAGGAGTATCTCAGCGGAGATGAGAACCGGTATGACGCATCCGCCGAGGTTGACTGCTATGAGGACTGGATGAAAGTCGACGGGAAATGTTATCGAGAGGGCCTTCGTTGCTGCGAGAAGCGCATGGGGATAGGCGGAGATGGGAGCTTCGTTGATCGGGATATCCACGAGGCTTCCAATAACCGAGCCGAATACCATCAGCGTTGCGTGCCAGTGGCCGAATCCCACCTTCTCGAAGGCCTCCTCGGTCAGCCTTATGAAGAGGTATATCGTAATTATGGGCAGCGCTAGGATGAGCAGGAGAAGTAGCAGGGATAAGGGGATTGCTAGGTACTCGAACACTTCTATCCAACGCCGGCATCTCTTCTTTTCAAGGGGTTTGCCTGAACATTAATAGACCTTTCCGCAAGTTAGATATGAGCTTAAAATCAAATGATCTATCGTGGGGGAAATCCCCAGGAGTGAACTATGTCGGAAGATGGACCTCGAAGCTTGGAGGAGATCGACTTCGTCCCGAGAGGCAAGGCCTTTTCCTCTCCTAGGGACTGGAGGGACCAGTTCATCTACCACCTGCTTGTCGACCGGTTCAATGATGGTAGGAGGAGGCCGCCATATAGGCCCGGCCTCGAAGAAGATCGCGAGGAGTGGGAGGGCGAGGACTGGCAAGGTGGAAACCTCTTGGGAGTCGCGGCAAAGCTGGACTACATTCGCGATCTCGGCTGTTCTGCGATATGGCTTAGCCCCATCTTCAAGAACCGAAAGGAGTGCAATACCTATCACGGCTATGCCATACAGAACTATCTCTCGGTCGATCCTCGCTTCGGAACAAATGAGGATCTGCAGCGGCTTGTAGAGGCGGCACACAAAAAGGGCATCTACGTCATACTAGATATCGTCCTCAACCATACCGGGGACAACTGGGCCTACGAGGGCGGAGGCCCTCGCTTCTACTCCGGCGGGGAGCGATACCCGTTCGGCTTCTGGCGAAAGGCCGGGGAGGGTGGAGACGAGATCAGCTGGCCAGATGACGCCGTCTGGCCGGTCGAGTTCCAGGAGATGGAGTGGTACCGTAGGATGGGGGAGATCAGTCACTGGGATGAGTACCCGGAGGCGAGGGATGGCGACTTCTCATCGCTAAAAGAGCTATACACTTCAAAGGGTCCGGTTCTTAGCGCCCTGATCGACGTATACAAGCATTGGATTGCCAAGGCAGACGTCGATGGCTACAGGCTCGATGCCGTCAAGCACATGGAGGACTCGAGCACCGCCATATTCTGCAACGCCATTCGGGAGTACGCCCAGTCCATAGGAAAGATGAACTTCTTCCTCTATGGCGAGGTTGTGGGGGACGATTCATTCATCGATAGCTACATCGGCCGCAACATTCGCCAGGAGAGCGGCGAGCGCTTTCCATCGCTCGACGCAGCTCTGGACTTCCCTCTCTGGAGGGTGCTCGAAGGCGTGATCAAGGGTTTCTTGGATCCCCAAATGCTTCGGGATCGCTATCGAAGCCTCCAGGAGCTCTATGCCGATCACGGGCAGGCAGGCCAGTACTTCGTAACCTTCGCCGACAACCACGACCAGATAGGGCGCTCTCCGATAGCTCGCTTCCTCCATAAGGATCCCTATCGCGAGCAGGCCGCGCTTGTCGTAGGATACCTCCTGACAAGCCTTGGGGTTCCTTGCATCTACTACGGAACGGAGCAGGGTTTCGATGGCGGAGGAAACCACGATAAGTATATACGGGAATGCTTATTTGGCGGAAGATGGGGCGCGTTTGGAACGTCTGGCCATCATTTTTTCGATCCCAATCACGAGGTATATCGAAGGATCGCGAAAGTTGCGTCCATCCGGGAGAGGGAGTTTGCCCTCAGATACGGCAGGCAGTACTTCCGCGAGGTCTCCGGAGGAGACGATCCATTTCACCATCCGGATAAAGGGTCGTCTCTCGCCTACTCCCGCATACTCGATGCAACCGAGATCCTGATCGCCATGAACCTGAGCCAAAAGGAGGCGTCCTATCTCGCAACCGTCGACAGGAACCTGACTCCGCCGGGATGCGTTATGGAGGACCTCCTCCATCCTGAATCGCGGTATCCCGTGCGGGAGGCGCACTTGCGGGCGGCTGTGGAGGTCTCGCTTCCGCCGCTTGAGATGATCATCCTCAAAAGGCTCCCCAAGGGCAAAGGATAAGGTGCGTTGCCGCCAACCCGGCAGCCTGATGACTCTGCTTGCTGGCCCCCAGTTGGAGGCCTTGATGGATGCAGGCCTCGTCGAGGCCATGTTGGATCGAGAGCTGCAGACGCAGATGTGCGGCGTTGAGCTGACCCTCCAAAGGGTCGAGCGCTTCGTCTCCGCAGGAGCTGTTGACTTCGACAACAAGGAGCGCGAGGTTGCAGAGACCGAGGCGATCGAGTTTGATTCATCCGGATGGGTGAGGCTCGAATCCGGTTCCTATCTGGTCACGTTCAACGAGATCGTCTCGCTTCCGCCCGATGTATCGGCGATCGCGCGGCCTAGGTCGAGCCTTCTTAGAAGCGGTGCCCTGCTTGGAACGGCCCTATGGGATCCCGGCTACCGCGGGCGCGGCCAGTCGCTTCTCGTAGTCTACAATCCCTGCGGCCTTCGCCTCAAGAAAGATGCCCGCCTGCTCCAACTGATCTTCATCCCCTTGAGCAGCAGCGCATCAAAGGTCTACGCCGGAGCCTACCAGGGGGAGAACCTCTAAGCCAGGGAAAGCGGCCCTGGCCCCTGGGCGGGCAATCGCGCGCGAAGAATGAAGACCGGGATCCTCGTTGTTTTATGTGGGTGAACGTATCTCTACGTCAAATGGGGAGAGATAGAGGATACGATGCTGGGCAGGAAGGATAGAGGTGAAGCCCCCCTATACCGCCTCGTCGAACTCGCTCCTGTATCTCGCAACCCCCGAGGCTTTCGCCATGGCCGGCCGGTCAAGGACGAGTATCATGAAGGCATCATCAGGGACCTCCAATTGGGAGCGTATGCCATAGAGCGATGCCCTCTCGAATCCGAAGCGGGGATAGTACTCGGGATGACCGAGCAAGATTATGAAGGGGCAGCTTCGCTTCCTTAAGGCATCGATTCCCGCCCTGACGAGAAGAGAGCCTATGCCTTGCCGCTGTAGATCCGGCAGGACGGCGACAGGACCAAGCCCCATCCCCACAACTCCGCCGTCTTTCTCGGCCGTGCTTAACCATGGGTGGTCGCCATTGCGAGTCCTAATCCGGGTCAGCCCAACGACGTCGCCGTCGATCGCGGCAGGGGAAAATAGTATGTGGCCGGCAACATCCCCTTCATGGATCGCAACCAGCGAGAGCAGATCTTCGCAGCTATCGCGAAGCCGGTCGACGATATCTGCCTCTGCAGCCCGGCCGAATGCCTCCAGGTTGACCTTCCTTATCGCTTCGATGTCCTCGGGAATCTCTTCTCGAACGTATGTCATGCGTCCACCTTCGTCTGCTTCCTTCATGGAGAGATCCTTTCAAACGATCTCGCAAGCCCAATAATCTCCCATTCAGCTGATTGGGACATCTGTACGATCCATTCTGCCGGATGATGCGGCCCCTGGGGGGGCATTTTGTCGAAAAAGCCTCGCTTCTCATCGAAAGAGCCTCATCAGATCCTCCAGGGGAAGGGCGTTTGCGACATCTCCTCTCTCAAGCCAGCCCCGGCGGGCGGTAAGGACGCCAAACGGCATCACATCCAGCCCCTCGGGCGAGTGTGCGTCGCTGTTTATCGCAACCTTCACCCCTAGCCCCTTCGCCGCTCGACACCAGCAGTCGCTCAGGTCGAGGCGGCTTGGATGGGCGTTGACCTCCATTATCGTCCCGGCCTCGGCCGCCGCCTCGAGCACGGCTTGCATATCCACATCGTATGGGTCTCTCTTTCCTATTATCCGCCCCGTCGGATGCGCTATGATATCCACGTGCTCGTTACCTATAGCCCTCATCAGCCGGCCGTTGATCTCCCTTGCCTTCTGGTCCTGGGCCATGTGGATCGCAGCCACAACGACGTCGCACTCTGCAAGGAGGGAGTCGGGGTAGTCGAGGCTCCCGTCGGCCCGAATGTCCACCTCTGTGCCCGCAAGGACAACTATTCCATCGAGCGACTCGTTTGCCTTATGCACGGCCTCGATCTTCTCTCGAAGCCGCTTCGGGGAGAGCCCTCCTGCGATGCCGACGCTAGGAGAGTGGTCGCATAAGCCGATATAGCTATAGCCTCGGGCCTTTGCCGCGGCCGCCATCTCGACGATCCCGCCTCGTCCATCCGACCAGGAACTATGGACGTGCAGATCCCCCAGGATATCGGATGTCTCCACGAGGCTGGGGATCTCGCCCCTTAAGGCTGCCTCGATCTCCCCTTCATCCTCGCGAAGCTCTGGGGGGATGTACTGCATCCCGAGTCTGGCGTAGAGATCATCCTCTCTCTCGAAGTATTCCTCCTCGCCGCCTGCAAGGCGCGTAAGAGAGTACTCGCTTAAGGAGTAGCCCTTTTGAAGGGCGATTCCTCGAAGCTTCACGTTATGCTCCTTGGAGCCTGTGAAGTACTGCAGGATGGTTCCATAGGATCTATGGTCGACTATCCGGAGATCGACCTGTATCGTCTCTTTGACGATCACGCTCGCCTTCGTCGGGCCCTTGACCAATACATCATCGACGAGGGGCATCTTGACGAACGATGCGATCGCATCTGCCGGCCGGCTTGAGGTTGCGAGGATATCTATATCGCCTACCGTCTCGCGTCCCCGCCGAAAGCTTCCCGCCGGCGTTACGTGATCGAGCCCCTCTATCCCATCGAGATACCCGACCATTTGCTCGACGAGCGGCTGGGCGATGCCCAAGGGTATGCGCGACGACCTCTTTCGATAGCGTTCCAAAGAGCGCAGTATCCTTGCCTCAGATGTCGCCCCCATCCGGGGCAGCCGGCGGATCTGATGCCTCCTTGCAGCCTCCTCGAGCCCATCGAGGTCGGATACGCCGAGCTTCTCGCTTAGCAGCATCACGGTCTTCGGTCCAAGCCCCGGCACCTGCAAGAGCTCTGTGAGACCTGCTGGGATAGATGACAAGAGCTCGTTGTAAGAGCCGATCTCCCCAGTCTGCAGATACTCGGCTACCTTCGCAGCTATCGCCTTTCCAACGCCCGGGATGCTCTTGAGATCGCCTCGGGCCGCGACTGCCCCCACATCCTCCTTCATGCCCTCCAAGGCCCGGGCCGCCTTGATGAAGGCGGTCACCTTGAAGTGGTTCTCTCCCTTAAGCTCCAGGAGTTCTGCCATGTGGTATAGGATCGCGGCGACTTCCTTGTTCTTCACGGGATGCGGTTTATGCTCGGCAGGTGTTTAACCGTTTCGCGAGCCCCTGCTACAGCTCATCCATTTGCCTCATCTCGTAGATATTGGTGAGCCTGGAATCCGACTCCGTGACTTTCCGTCTACCCCACACTCCAGGGCGGCCGCGGTGAGGTTGGTCCCCCCCCCCATAAGGGCGATTCCCAGATGGTCCTTCTCACCGCAAGCTATTTTATATAACCGAGATCATACCCAATTGATGTTGCGCCAGAGGTTTGTTCTCGATACAACCGCCCTAACCGACGCCCAGGCCTGGGAGAGCGAGGGCTGCACCACCATATGCGAGGGGATGAATGCCATTCTCGAGCGCGTAGCCCAGGCCAGGCTCTACCTGGACATAAGCTGCTACGTGCCTTATCCATCAGTCTACAGCGAGATCAGGGATTTCGCCCGGAACAACAACTGCCCATCGACCGTCCTCAGCAAGGTTGATACATGGCTCGTGAAGAAGACGCCGGATAGGTATAGGGTCAAGGTGCCCTCCAAGATATTCTACGAGTATGTGGACTATATGAGGAGCAGGATAAACAAGGGGATGACCGTCTCCGAAGAGGCAATCTGGGAGGCTGTATCGAGATGCATAGCGCTCTCCGCTGAGGGCCAAAGCCTTCCTGAGATGAAGGAAGAGATCGAGAGGGAGGTGATTGGGGGCATCATCAGGAAGTTCAGGGAGAAATACCGCTCTGCTCTGCGCTACGGCATCCTCGATAGCGGCCCTGATATCGATGTACTCCTCCTCGCAAAGGACCTGGATGCGGCGGTGGTATCCCAGGACCTGGGCATTCAGAGATGGGCTGAGCAGCTCGGGCTGCGGTTCATGGAGTCTCGATCGTTTCCAGTGATGATCCGCGATTATATGGGGCTCATCCCCGGTCGCAAGCTGGACGAGGAGGTTGAGTATGAGGGTAGGATGATATGATCAATGGGAAATGCCCCGATAAAACGTTTGATCTTCCCCTCGCTAGCCCATCAATCGATCCACAAGCCAGTTCGCGTCGAACTTGACCAGGTCCGGATAGTCCTGGCCAACGCCTAGGAAGAGCACCGGCTTGCCCGTAATATATGCGATGGATATGGCCGATCCGCCCTTGGCATCGGCGTCGGTCTTGGTCAGGATGGTGCCGTCTATGGGCACGGCCTCGTTGAAGAGCCTTGCTCGCTCCACGGCATCGTTGCCTGCTATCGCCTCGTCGACGAAGATGAGCATGTCCGGGTCGGTGACGCGGACTATCTTCCTCATCTGGTCCATGAGGTTGATGTTCGTGTGCAGCCGTCCAGCCGTATCGGCGAGCACCACATCCTTGTTATGAGCCTTCGCAAACTCCACTGCATCGAAGATCACAGCTGCAGGGTCGCCGCCGGTCTTGTGCTTGATCAGCTTCAAGTCCAGCTTCTGAGCATGTATCTCGATCTGCTCTATGGCGCCTGCGCGAAACGTATCGCCGGCGGCAAGTACCACCGAGTATCCCCGATCCTTCAGATATCTGGCGACCTTCGCAATCGAGGTCGTCTTCCCCGTGCCGTTCACGCCCACGAAGAGGATCTTCGTCGGCCTTTTCCCATCCTTGACGAACTCGTCGAAGTCTAAGCTGTTTTGGGAAAGGACCTTCAGCAAGGCAGATTTGAGGACGCCCTCGGCGATATCGCCCGTATCGGCACCGATCTTCTTCTTGTGTCCAACGAGCTCCTCCTTGACCGCCTTTACAACCTCCTCAGCCACGGGAAGGGCAACGTCGCTCTCCAAGAGCGCCATCTCCAGCTCCCAGAGGGGTTTGGTCAGGTCCTTCTCGCTGAGGATCACCTCCTGCTCGAAGATGAGGGCCTTGGCCTTCTGGGCGAAGGATGCCTTAGGCTTGAGCTCTGCATTCTTTAGAGTAGATGCCGCCGTCGGCTGGGTCGCCTCCGGCTGAGAAGCTGCAGCCCCTTCCTTTGCTGGAGAGGCATTCACAGGCTTGACAGCGGTGGTCTTCTCGCGGATCTTTGTAGAGAGCGAGTCCTTGAACCCGGATAGCTTCTCCTTGAAGGACTTAAACAAAGCCCTCGCTCCTAGCAGCCTCGGCCTTCTGGAGAATTGACTCTATCTTTGCCATCTCTTGCTCGATCTTCCCCAGCAGATCGGCTATCTTCTTAGAGCCCGCAGCTACATCTGCCTTTCTGGCGGTGAGGGCCTCCTTGGCCTCGGCAGGTGGCTTCTCGACCGAGATTCCCGCGCCAACGTTCAGGACAACGGCCGTGGATGCTAGCGTGGCGTGGAGGAAGGACCCAGATCCGATTGGAACCATTAGCTCCTCTCCCGGCTCGGCCTTCTCCATGGCGTCGACTGTGCTCACGGCCCGGCTCAGCTCTTCCATCGTCATCTGGGACAGGTTCAGTTGCCTAGCGAGCGTCTCTGCCTCGGCTTGGAAATGCTGATAGGCCGAGACGAGCTGGCGAACCTGTTCCTCCGGTGTCCCTTCATTCAACTCTCTTCACCTCATCGATCCTGATAAGGCTGCGCTTAATTCCATGCTCGCTTCCCATCAGCGAGTAGGCCTTCTCCACGGCGTTCTTCTCGTTCTGGCTCTCCAGCGCCTTGGTGAAGGATCGCCAGACGTTACCGATGATATCTGCTCTAAACCTACCACGGATCTCGAATAGACTCATAAAGTCACCCCAAATAGCCAAGCGTATCCACGACGCGGCCCAGCTCCGGGCCGGTCGTCTCCCAACCCGCGGCGTAGCCTCTGCTGTTCGCAAGGAGGCCCGATCCCACCAGGGGCGATCCCATATTGACCGTTCCCACATCGACGGGAAGCTGGAATAGATCCTCGAGAACGGCAAGCTCCTCGGGCGATAATCTGGGATGGGCCAATATGCCCTTGTTGGTGGCAATCGACGACATCCCAACTGTCTTCAGTCCGCCGATCGTCCCCTTCTGCACGGGCACTCCCAGCGTGGATGAGATCACCTCGCATGCCTTGGAGGATAGGGCGGGGTGGACGAGCGCTGCGCTGTCATTTGCGAGGACGATGTTCCCTGCAGCACACATCTTCCCTGGAAGCTGGGCCACACGGCCATGCTCGGAGAGCCGGACCAGATCGGCCTTGCTCGCATGAGTGGTCACGACGAACCCGTGGGAGTTTCCGGCCACTAGCGACCCTATCACCATGCTTCCTCCAATCGTCTGAGGAATCACACTTACCTGGAGAAGCTTCTCAAGGGACTCGATCACCTTGCCCCTCGCCTCCAGCGGGGCCAAGAGCACCTCTTCCGTACACCTGGCAAAGACGCCCAGGAGGGAGCTGCCGGCGATCTTCACCCGTTTATCTCTCACCTGCGAACTCCGCCTCAACGCCGCCGTCATCGAATTTGACCGCTCGCACCCTGACTCGGGATGGGGGCTTCTCATTGCCGCGGGACCACAGGATCTCGTTGAGGTTGGATGCAAGCTTGATGTTCTCGGGGGCGGCCTTCATATGCCGGGCGAGATACGTCCTGACCTCAGAGACCGCCCGCTTAGTCCTCCTCCATCGAGGGACCCTCTTCACACAACGAAGGGGAATCGTATAGATCTGCTCCTTCTCCATCCTTTCCACCTACTCGAGCGAGCTTCGGCGCCAGTGTCGCCTCTTCGGGTGAGAGACCACTGCTCTCATAGTCTTCATGATAACCCATGTAGGCACTCGACGATTCTGGTTGAATGCCTTGGCAAGCCTGATCTTCTTGCCCTTCATCTTCTTACTCAACGCGCTTCCTCCGAACTACTCTGGAATGTGTATGTTTGGACGGGAAGATCCGATCTACATCCGACTCGCCATATTGGTTGGCCAGGGCATATCTGAGCCCCACCTCGAAATCCGCGGCGGGATACTTGTCGCTTGGGCAGACCTCGAACTCCATATGGCGGGAGGCCATCTCGTTGATGGTCTTCCAGCCCCATCCGGCCAGGGGGCGGATGTAATTCATGTGGAACCTATCCTCAAGGCTGCGCACAGCGCCCGGGCTCATGATCGGGGCTCGATCGTCCCTTCTCGTCCCGTCCACAACGTAATCGCTCTCCTTGGCCAAGCTCTCTACTGCGAATGAATGAACGTAATTGAGGGCATCGTTGGGATATCCCTGGGAATGGAGCATCTCCAGCCCCGTTTCCAGCACTTCCCTCGGAAAGCGTATGGTGCGGTGGGGATGGCCCAGGGCCTCAGCCGCCCTCTCGGCCACCTTCCAGGCATCATCAACGCCAAATGTGAATGTGACCATCTCCATCTCCGGAAAGAAGGGCTCCATTATTATGGTAGACAAGCCGCTATCCTTTCCCCCGCTGAAGAGAACGCTTACCTTCATGGCATCTACATCCTCTTGATGTTGATATCCCTCTTCTTGGGCTGAGCCTGTTTCAATATAGCCTTCAACTGCTCATCAGTTATGGCGCTCCTGAGTCGGCCGCTCTGGGCGAGCATTATCAGCTGGCCCTCGATCTGGTCGACGAACTCGGGACGGGTCATGCGGATGGTGTTAAGTCGCTCCCTGGCCTCGGTCGTCAATATGGTCCTAAGGGCCGTCTGCTTCCGGGCTTCCATCTCCTGCTGGGCTTGCTCCTGTTGGGCGGCATACATATTGGAATCCATCTGCTGCCGCTGTATCTGCTCCAGTTTCCTCTTCCTCAGCTCGGCAAGCTCATCCGCCATCTCCTAATACCTCGCAAGCTCCGGAATGGACTCCTGGAGAACCATCTTTGTCTTATGTGCCATGTTGTCCAGGAAGGACTGCCCCGTTGGGGTGATCTGCCTTCCGCTCTTCATCTTCTTCACATATCCGGCTTTCTCCAGCTGACACAGGATCTCTCGCACGATGGAGCCAGATCCCTTGGCGAAGTTCCCCGTAGCCACGGTACGAGCACTCTTGCCCCCGTAATGGGACCTAAGCCTAGATACGCCAACTGGCCCGTTGATGTAAATCCTTCGGAGCACTGACGCGCTCCTCACGAACCACCAGTTAGGGTCGGCTGGGGGCATTTCCTTGTGCACACCCGTCTTCACATATGCGGACCACTGGGGAGGGACGACCACCTCGTTGGCCTTCAACTCCTCAGCGACCGCGTTTATGAGATCATAGGGAGGCACGTCATAAACAGTCGTCAAATCCTTCAATCCTCCAAGACGATAACGATCAAACCAGGAACCCTACGCAGAAACAAGTATAAATGCTTTTTCCGCAATCCTGGGCAGCAGCTACAGGAGATCCCTCTCTCCCTCGGCGATTCCGAGGACGTTGAGCAGTCCGATAAGGTTCTCCCGGGATATAGATCCATCGGAGACCTTCTTGAGGATCTCCTTAGCGTTGAAGGCGACGCCGAGTCCGGCGTTCTGGATCATCAGGCAGTCGTTTGCCCCGTCGCCAACGGCGACGATGTTATCGGGGCTTATCTTCTCCATACGAGCGAGCATATTGACTATACGGCCCTTGGCCGTGCCGTCGATGATCTCCCCGGTGATCTCCCCGGTGAGGATTCCGTCCTCGATCTCCAGCTCGTTTGCGAACGTGTAGTCGAAGCCAAGCCTCTCTTTTAGGACGTCGGTGAAGTAAGTGAAGCCCCCGCTGATGAGGGCGATCTTGTACCCCATCTGCTTGAGGTGATGGATCAGCTCCTCAGAGCCCGGGGTGAGCGAAAGGCCCTTTGCGATCTCCTCGAGCGTCTCGACCGAGGTCCCCTTCAGGAGGCGCACCCTCTGGCGCAGCGACTCCTCGAAGTCCATCTCGCCGTTCATAGCCCTCTCGGTGATGGTTGTGACTTCCCTGTCCACTCCAGCGAAGCTGGCCAGGCGGTTGATCACCTCGAAGTCGACGATAGTCATATCCATATCGAAGACGATGAGGCGCTTCTCCTTCCTCGACCGGCCGAGCTCCTGGATGACTACGTCGAGCCCCCGCATCTCGCATTCGTGGCGCATCTCATCTTTGCCGGAGCCGATGGCGCAATCGGCGAAGTCCATGACGAACTCGATCGATATTAGATCCCCTCGAGCGGTCAGGCTCGTCTTCTCGATATTGATCTGCCTCTCGGCGGCGAGCCTCGCCACGTCGCGGATGATCCCCACTCGGTCCCGGGCGAGGATCGTCACCACGAAAAGGTTCTTCCTGGACCTTCGCCGTCCCCGGTACAGCTCCAGGGGAAGGAAGCTCGTCTCAACGCCAAGCTCCGCAGATATCTCCTTGTAACGCCTCTCCATCTGGGCGGGTTCCAGGATCGCTCTGGAGAAATCGGCCACAAGGGACATAACAAACAGCCCCTGAAGCACCCTTTGATCCAGGTCGACTATGTTCACCCCACCAGCTGCTAGCTCCTCGGTGATATCGCGGATCAGTCCGGGGCGGTCCCGGCCTTGAAAGGAGATTACCCAGAGATCGCAACCCTGCCTACTCTCCATCTCCTGGCCTGCTGTCTCTCTCACCGCCACTTCGTGGGCATTCCAGCCTAAATACTTTTTCCGCCTCATCTAAAACGTTCTCGATTCGATGATGGCTCCTATAAGCCTTTTATATAGTAAGATGTCTGAGAAGAAGGATTTGATATGGACCGGCAAGAGCGCAATCATTATGCCGTTATGGCTGCATTCTTCTTTCTGGCTTTGATCCTCAGGATTTCGGCCCGAATGGAGGTTCTCACTGCAGGCGGAGTCCTATTCGACGGCTTCGACTCCTATTATCACATCAGGAGGACGATCTATACCTTTCAGAACTTTCCGCATACCCTTTGGTTCGACTCCTACCTTGACTACCCCCACGGAATGGAGATCACCTGGCCTCCCCTATTCGACCTCATGGGATCGGCCTTCTCCCTAGCCCTTGGGGCGGATGGACCTTTAGGGGTGGAGAAGGCATGCGCATTCTTGCCCCCTCTGATCGGATCCCTCACGGTCGTTCTGGTCTATCTGCTCATGCTAAGACTATTCGATTCAAGGACTGCAATCCTTGCAGCATTCCTCTCCGCCCTTGCCCCTTACAGCCTCCAGAGCAGCATGCTCGGCGCATACGACCATCATTGTCTCGAGGTATTGCTCTTCGTGGCCACCATTCTATTCCTATCCCGCTCTTTTTGCGAGCCCACCATCGGCCGGTGGAATCTGATGTGGGCAGGAGCATCTGGCCTCACCCTCGCGCTGCTGGCCTATGCATGGATGGGGGCTGCGGTCTATTTTGGATTCATACTCGCTTTCGGAGTAGCTCAGATAACGCTCGACCTGGCAAGAGGCAGGCCCTCGTCCGACCTCGCTCTCCTGCTGCTTGTGTCATTCGCCCTCGCCCTGATCGCGGTCCTTCCCTTCAAGAATGCCCCTTGGATGTATCCATCGTTCCTCGCGCTCGTTCTGATAGTCGCCGCAATCCCCTTCCTGCACATATTGGCCTATGCAATGCTGAGAAGGCATATACCATGGCCGGCTTTCCCCGTGGCTATCTTGATCATAGGCTATGCTCTGCTCATCGCCTCATATCTCATAGAGGAGCGCATCCCAGCGCTCGGCCAGATGGACAATATCCTATGGTGGGGCATCGCCTATCTCTTCGGCGGAGGGCTGGGCGACAAGATCTCTGAAGCCGGGCCCATATTCAAGGACATAAGCGTCCTCTCATTCTTTGGAATAAACATGGTCCTCTCCCTTGCAGGCCTCGTGGTTCTATTGCGGAAGAAGGACTTCTCAAGGGCTCATACCCTCTTCCTTGTGTGGATAGTCATGGCCTTGATCTTGACCGTGGGACAGAAGCGCTTTCTCTACCTCTCATCCATAAGCATGGCACTCTTGATAAGCCTCCTATACTTCCATGTCGAGGGCCTGGTCAGGGGACGGCTGAAGGAGGCCTGGCAGAGTCCGGCTGCCATCATCTTGCTTGTGGCAATCGTCATCCCTTCAGCTGCCGAGGTGGCATCGATCGCCCAGGAGAGGCCACAGATCGCCGGAGACTGGCAGGAGTCGCTCGACTGGCTGGAGATGAACACCCCTTCCACAGAGTTCTACGACCATCCCAATCGGCAAGCGGAGTTTTGCGTGATGAGCTGGTGGGATTACGGCAACTGGATCCTATATCGTGGGAAGCGTCCTGTCGTTGCCAATAACTTCCAGACTGGCGTGCTCGATTCGGCAAGCTTCTTCCTCTCCGAAGACGAGGAGAGCGCCGCAGAGATCATGGACCGTCGCAGGGGACGCTATGTCATCACCGATATGGAGTTGATATACGGAAAGCTCCCAGCAATCACCGCATGGCTTGGAGAGGACGCTTCCAGCTATCTCTCGATAGAGGACTGGGACTGGTATGTGAACGTCCGACCGCTAAAGAGGCTCTACTCCACGACCCTTGCCGGCCTTCAGCTTCTCGACTGCAGCGGGATGGGGCACTTTCGGCTGCTATACGAGTCCAGGACGACCGTTGGCTCCAACCCTCCAACTGCAAGGGTGAAGGTCTTCGAGTACGTCCCCGGAGCGGAGATCATGGGCACGACAAGGCTCGACCAGCCCGTGGGCGTCCTTCTCAACCTCTCCTCCAACCAGGGACGCAAATTCCAGTACTTCCATATGGGGGTGCCGGAGGACGGGCGCTATTGCATCCGCGTTCCCTACTCGACCGAGCCTGCTCATGGAACTTTCGCGATTGGAAGATACCTTGTTTTCTCAGGGGGGATTAGCAAGGAGGTGGATGTGACGGAGGAGGACGTCCTAAAGAGCAGGTCGCTCGAGGTCGACTTCTGATGTCACAAGGGGCGATCTCCTTGCGATATGTTCCTCAGCCTCTCGACTCCTCCCACCTCTTCGATCACAGAGACGACCCCTGGAGGGACGAGCGCCCTCCAGTCGTCGCCTGCCATCATCATCTCGCGTATTGCCGTCCCCGAGTAGACCTCTCGGCGAAAGAGCGGAGGCTTTCTCACCTCGATCCCAGCCTCGGAAAATAGTTGGACCACGAGGGAGTTGTTGGAGTAGACCAGGTCGAATGGGGGAAGCATCGAGCGGACGTGTGCCACCCAGACGGCATTTCGCTCCAGGTCAGGCAGCGGTATGATGTAGAACCACTTGCCTAGCTTCCTCAGGGCGCCGGAGATCATGGCGAGCCTCTCGCCGGCTGTGAAGGGATTGGAGGTCGTATGGCTCGCCTGAGCGCTGCCTATTCCAACGACGATCTCATCCGCCTCAAGCGCGATCCTCTCCAAGACGGCCTGATGGCCGAGGTGATAGGGCTGGAACCGCCCGATATATAGGCCCCTCATCTATACCTGGAGACGATCTCTCTTCCAATCAACTTGATGGAGCGATCCTTATTCGGCCCCACTGGAGAGCCTGCGACGATCTGGGTGACGCCGGTAGAGAGCAGTTCGTCCACTCGTGCCCTGCAGTCCTCTGGGGTGCCGCAGATCGAGAAGGCCTCGATCATGTTCGCGGTAACCCTGGCCATGACCGCGCCGAAGTCCCCCTTGGAGATGGATGCGGATATCGCGAGAGCCTCTTCTTGGCCTATCCCGTGTCGTTCCAGGACGTTTTCAGGGGATCCTGCCACGATGAAGGCCACAACCACCTTGGCCGCATCCACGGCTTTTGCCCGGTCTTTGTCCGCGCTGAAGCTCGCGTAGGCGGAGATCTCAACATCCCGCGGATCTCGACCGGCCTTCTCCGCCCCGCCCCTTACAAGCGGAACGGCGAACTTGAAGTCCTCCGGATGGGAGGCGTTGATGAGGACGCCGTCGCCGATCTGCCCTGCAAGCTCGAGCATCTTCGGACCCTGGGCTCCGATGAATATGGGAATATCCCTTGCCTTGAAGGCCATCTGAGCGCCCTTGAAGCCGCCCTCGCTCAGGCGTTCTCGCTTCAAAAGGGCTCGAATGGCGGAGGCGGAGTTCTTCACCTGCGAGAGGGGCCGCTCCCACGCTATGCCCATTGCATCGAATGTGGCCTTGTCACCGGGCCCTATCCCGAGCACCGCCCTGCCTCCGGAGATCTCGTCGATCGATGCGATGCTTGATGCTGTGATGGCCGGGTTCCTGGTGTATGGATTGGTCACGCCGGTTCCTAGGCGGACCTTATTTGTGAGCAGAGACAACAAGGCAAGCGTGCTGTAGACGTCTCTGTTGTTGTAGTGATCTGTGATCCATACGGTATCAAAGCCGGAGTCCTCGGCAAGCTTCGCCATATAGCCAATCTTCGATGCGGGTTCGTTGGGCACGAACTCTATTCCGAACGATAGCTCTCTTTCGAACATGGTCCTTCCTCCAGTACGATCTCGTCGCCGGGGGCTAGATCGAACAGCTCCGCTGCCGACCCCTGATTGACGGCGATCTCCTCATGCCCATGGCTGCCCTGGATTATAAGGGGTTCGACGGCCCGCGCCTGGGCATAGGTCCTCTTTCGCCGGAGGTGACGGCCTTTGAGGCATACGCAATCCCATGGGATCTGCTTGCAATTGAGGACGGCGTTTCCGAATCGATCGACGTAGATCACCCTCATCCGCAGGCGTCTCCCCTCCTCGATCGGAACTCCATAGTCCAGGTCGATCGGCAAAATTACCTCTCCCAGGCTCTCGGGCTTGCGGCCGGATGCGAGGAGTGCTGCGATGGGTGCGAATATGTCGCGGCCGTGGAAGGTAGGGCTCGCCCGAGGCCCCACGCCGATCTTCCATGCCTTGGGCTTTCCAAGCGCCCTTGCCGCTGGGAGAAGGAGGCCGTTGTCCGGCCCTACGAGGAGATGGCCCCCGCTCTCGACAATGACCCCCGCCCGATCGGTGCCGACCCCTGGATCGACGACAGCCACATGGATCGTTCCGAGCGGGAAGTGGACGGCAGTTGCCATCAGGGCAAAGGCCCCTGCTTCGATATTCTGGGGGGGGATATCGTGGGCGATGTCCACGATCGTCGCCTCCGGGATGCGGGAAAGGATTGCTCCCTTCATCTGAGCGGGGTAGAGCGACCCGAAGTCGGTTAAAAGGGTGATAATGGGCATGGAAGGCTTGACACGTCTCGGGTTGAGGTGACGGCCAAGGGGATGTTCAGGTGAACATCCTCTCGTCGCCCTTCTTCTCCTCGTCTCCGAGAACCTTCTTGATGGCCTCCATGAAGTAGCCCCTCGCAACTGAGGATCTACCGTTTCGAATGGCGATCATGCCCGCCTCCACGGCGACTGCCTTCAGGTCGGCGCCGCTTGCCCCATCGGTCTCCCGGGCCATCTCCAATAGGTCCACATCCTCGGCTATCTTCATCTGACCGGTGTGGATCTGCAGTATCTTGAGGCGACCCTCGGCGTTAGGCATTGGGATCTCTATGATCCGATCGAACCTGCCAGGCCGCAAAAGAGCAGGGTCCAGTATATCTATGCGGTTAGTGGCAGCGATTATCTTGATATCACCGCGCTCCCTGAACCCGTCCATCTCTGCGAGGAGCTGCATCATGGTCCTGTTGACCTCAGCGCTTCCCGTCGTGCCGTCGTGTGTCCTGATGCTGCCCACAGCATCGATCTCGTCGATGAATATGATGGTTGGAGCCTTCTCCCTCGCCATCTGGAAGATATCGCGCACGAGCTGGGCGCCCTCGCCGATGAACTTGTGGACTAGCTCGCTTCCGGACATATGGACGAAGGTGGCCTCCGATTGGTGGGCAACGGCCTTCGCAAGGAGGGTCTTTCCAGTTCCGGGAAGGCCGAAGAGCAAAATCCCCCTCGGCGGCTCGATCCCGATCTCGGCGAAGATCTCGGGATTTGTGAGGGGAAGCTCGACCGTCTCTCGCACCTCCTGTACCTGCGCTTCGAGGCCGCCGATATCGTCATAGCTGATCGTCGGAGCCTCGATCAGCTCCATGGTCTTGGCCCTGACGTCCACTGATCGGTCCAGTATCCGCACGATGGTCAGCGAGTTGTTGATGGCGACCCTCGTGTTGGGCTCGAGCTTGTGCATTATATCCGGGGGTGCCGATGTGATGAACTCTTGATTGTTGCCGTGCTGGCGCAGGAGGACGTAATCCTCCCCGATCTCCATAACGGTTGCCAGGAATAGGGGCATCCGGCGGAGAACCGCGTTCTCCTTCTTCAAACGCTCAACTTCCCGCACATACTTCTTATTAGTGATCAAGGATTCGAACAGCTTGGCCCTGGCCTCCTCCCTCTCCACCTTGACGGTCTCGAGCTCCTCTTCGAGTGACTTCGTCTCCATCTCCAAGGCCGCTATCCTCTTGGCGAACGACTCCTGAATTGTGTCGATGTCTGACACGGTCGTTGATTCACTCATATAAATAGGCCAGGGTTTTCACAAATATAAAGCCATTCCCTCCATGGATCTGGATATCTCGATCGACAACTAGCGATGAATCGCGGTCTTCGCGTTCCAGGGCATGCTGCAACCCTCGCAAAGGCGCTGCAGAATAGCCCAACAGCCCTAGCCCGCATCGCCGCCCGGCGATCTGCCGCCGAGCTTCTTTGCCCTCTTCAGCAACCGCCGGCACTCACGAATTGCCCTTTGGCACCCCTCCGCCTCCTCTCGATCATTGCCCGAGTAGAACCGAAGCGCCTTCTTGTAGGCCTTCGTTGCCATACGCGAGTTCTCCTCGCCATCCTCCAGTCGGGCAAGGCATGCGAGGGCAAACCCCAGATCCTTCTGCAGTTCGGCATATGGGGCTGTGTTCGGCTCGTAAAATGGCGCCACCTCTCGAAGAAGCTCAGCTCCCCGGCGGAGGTGAGCGGGATTGCCCTCCCGGCAGCTGAGGTGGCTGTGGGCCAAGTTCCTCGCCATCATGTACCATTCTTCGGAGCCGGGCTCATAGATGAGAATGGCCTCCTCCCCGGCGGAGATTGCGAGCTGATGTTGCTCGATTTCCTCCTCGGGGTTTGCATCGGCATTGTCCGCGTACGCGGCCCAGAGGAGCGATTGCATATCCGCGTACTCTTGCGGGTACTTCTCCTTGACATAGAATCTCAGGGCCTCTCTGGCCGACGCTTGCGCCCGGCCGCTCCATTCGGGGTCGCCCTCCTCCTGGGCCAAAAGCGAGCAGGCGAGGGCGAGGCATCCGCCGGCTCTCGCGCGCTCCGGCGTATCGGGGGGTATCCTCTCCAAGGCGGACTCCAGGCACTCGACTGCAAGCATCAGATGCTCGCGGCTTGCCCCCTCCTTGTTCGCGATTGCAAGGTACGCCTCTCCCAGGTTGGCCTGTGCCGAGGCCATCTGCTTGGGCATGGCGTCCACCGATGCCTTGAAGGCCTCGACAGCCCTCGAAAGGTGCTCGTAGCCCATATCATCGAGCAGCCCGCCGAGGACGTAGTACGCATTTCCGAGGTTGTTCTGGACGGAAGCCCACTTGGCAGAACCCTCTATGCGCAGGTCGAGGGCTTTTTCGAAGGCTTCTATCGCCAAGCGGCAGACCCCCTTCCCCTCTTCGGGGGGGAGACGTTCTGCCAAAGCCGTCAGCGCGATTCCCAAGTTGTTCTGGAGGGCTGAGTTGAGCTCGGGCTCTTCCTTTGGGGATATCGCGGGAAGTGCCTCGCGATATTCGCGAATGGCGGCTTCGAGGCTGTAGGTCTCCCCTTGGCACTCCGAGAGGGTGAAGTAGGCGTTGGCAAGCCTCATGCGGGAGTAGGCCTGCTCTGCCGTCCCTCCGGCCTCCCTATAGTAGGACCAGGCCTCTTGAGAGGCCGCGATCGCAGAGAGGCAGTGGTCCTCGCTTCCGTCCACCTCAGCAAGCCTTCGGTAGGCCATGGCGAGAGAGGACTGGATCTCTGCCCTCTTCCTATCCATTGGGCTGTGCAACGAAAGCGCCTCCTCGAAGGCCTCGATCGCCCTTCGGCATCCATCGGCGCCCGGCTCGATCTCGTATAACGCAAGATGGAGGCGTCCAAGCTCCATCAACGCAACAGCTCTCTCTTCTCCTAACAAGCCGTCCAGGGTTTCTGAGAGGGTGGACCGTGCGAGCTCGAGGTTCTCCGAGGCGTCCTGGAATTGGGACAGGGCTTGATGTGCTCGGGAAAGCCCGCGAAAGATATTCCGGCGAGCGTCGGGGGTCGCAGCCTGCAAGGCCTCGCTATACGCCCCGATCGCCTCCTTTAGATCCTCGGGCGCATTCGAGATTCGAAATCTATTGAGATGGGCGTCGCCTAGCTTGTGCAAGACCTTTGACCTCTGATGAGGTCCAACTTCAAGCCGGAGCATCCGGCGATAGAGGTCAACTGTCATCATCCCTTCACGTCCATCATCCAAAGCTCATCCTTCTCGCTCAAAGGGCGTACGATCCCAGATCTGCCAGCGTCAACAGGATCAATGAGACAATCCAATAGGCCGGCCTATCGTAGCTGGAGGAGATCCTGCCCCTGCTCACCAGATAGGCGACGTATAGGAGGAGGGGGGCTAGTGAGACGAGGACGACTGGTTCAACCAACAGAACGTACTCGAAGAGATAGCCCTGGGCAACCAAGCAGGTGGCTGCAATCAGGGCCACCTTGGTGCGGTCGTTCAGCCTCATGGAGTGGTCATCTCCGCCCTTGATTCATAAACCTTCCACAGGATGGCATCATGAACTCGTCCTGACCGACCCTCCGAGGTCCAGGAAGGGCATCGCGCCTCCCGTCACCTGGGGCAGGTGGCCGTCCCACCGATCGATGGCCTTGGCCTGCATCTCGATCTTCCTTAGCTCCACGAGTTCTGGCGTTACAACCATCTTCTGGAGCTGCAGGGCCTCTGCCTCGGCCTTGGCCTGCTCCACCTTCATCCTGGCCTCGACCTCCACCCTTTGCAGGTCCAGATCTGCCTTCTGTTTCTGCTGGGTGGCCATGACCTTGGCCTCGATTGCCTCGTTGAAGGACTGGGAGAACTCGAAGTCGGTTATGGCTATTGACTCCACCATGATGTTGTATGGGGACAGTCGATCGACGAGGGCCTGCTGGATGATGTCCTTCACCTGAGTCCTGTTAGTGATCAGCTGCTCTGCGCTGAACTTGGCGGTGCTCGCCTTGATCACCTCTTGTACAGTGGGCTGGATCACCCTCTCCGCATAGGCCGGACCGAGCTCCACGTATATCTGCGGCACGGCCTGTGGGTCGAGATGGTAGTTAACGGCGATCTTTGCGCGGACCGTCTGCAGATCTCTCGAGGCAGCGCTCGCATCTGCCTCGTACTTCATCGTGCGGACATCGAATATCTGGGCGGTCTGAACGCCTGGGATCTTGATGTGCAGCCCCGGCAAGACGGGATCCATGGAGGCCTTTCCCCAGGTCAAGAGAACTCCCCTCTCCCCGGCATCCACTGTGAACCACGAGACCGACAACATGACGAGGGCAATCGCAATTACGCCCAGATAGGCTATCCAGATCAGCCTGCCTCCACCTTCCCTTTTCCAGAAGAACAACTTGGGACCTCCCAATCAACCCTTCACACCCCCATGGGTATATGTCCCTAACCCGTAAGCTGTGGGTTGCCGTATGCTGTGGGTTGGCATGAGCCGCCAAACTAAATAGTTATAGATTTGAGGACGGACTTGGTGTTGGCAACCGACAGTTTTAACTAGTTATGGATGCTATAAGAGTATTGAGGCTCGGAGGATCGCCAGGCCCCTCATCAATCACGGTGATGGGTCCCTGTGATAGGGGCGCTGCGGGAAAATTCCAGCTCTGGCCCCTCCAGACCTCGCCCAAGGGTGGGATGAAGCCGGCTTTGAAAGTCGGTCCCGATTTGCCGGACGCTGTGGTCTGTTATGTTCCAGCGTTCGTCCCCCCCCATTACCCTTCTTGACGGCTTTGCTCCCTTCCAGCTAGAGGTCGAGCATCCTCTGGATTGCAACCCTTGCCTTGCTGGCTACCGGCTCGGGCACGACCACCCTCGGCTCCAAGGTCTCCAGAGCTTGCCTGACCCTGGAGAGATCCGTCTTCTTCATATCATGGCAGATTGCCTTCGTGAAGAGGGGATGGAACTCTTTCCCGGGCATCTTCGCCCTCAGGGGGTGGAGCATCCCAACCTCCGTCCCTATGATGAACTCCTGGGCATCGCTTGCCTGTGCTTCTCGGATCATGCCAGACGTGCTGCAGACGGCGTCAGCTAGATCGATAACCTCTGCGCGACACTCGGGGTGTACCAGAACCACTGCGTTTGGATGCTTGGCCTTGGCCTCGCGGACCATATCCGCGGTGAATTGGTCGTGAGCATAGCAAAAGCCGTTTCCGGGGATGATCTCCTTCGATGTATGCCTGGCGACGAAGGCCGCTAGGTTGCGGTCCGGGACGAAGATGATCTGATCCTGCTCCATGGAGTTTACGACCTCCACGCCGTTTGCCGAGGTACAGCAGATATCGCTCTCTGCCTTGACATCGGCGGTGGAGTTGACGTAACATACCACTCCCGCTTCAGGATGGAGGAGCTTTGTCGCCCTCAGATCCTTTGCCTTTATCATGTGGGCCATGGGACAGGTCGCGTTCGCAACGGTTAAGACAACCCTCTTCTCCGGGGATAGGATGGCAGCCGTCTGGGCCATGAAGTCGACGCCGGCGAAGACTATCGCTTTGCAGTCCAGCTCAGCCGCTGCCCGGCTCAGTTCCAGGGAGTCCCCCACGAGGTCGGCCACCTCCTGGACCGCGGCGTCCTGATAGTTATGGGCAAGTACAACCGCTTCTTGCCTCTCCTTCAGCCTGGAGATTGCATCCATTTTCATGCCGGATGGCTAGCGGTGGATATACTTTAAAATCCTATCTGAAGGTCTAATAAATATTAACTAAACTATCTCATGTCCTCGCATCGCAGATCTGCCTGATGCGCGAGAGAGCCTGCAAGGCGTCTTCCTTCTTCAGATCGGGCAGGTCTCCTTCGAGGAATATGCGCAACCTATCGAGCCTATCTTCCGGGACCTCTCCTTTCGCCCCCTCCAGCATGCGCTGACAGTTCCTCTTTGGAAAGTAGAGCGATCGCGCAATCCCCAGGAGGGCCTCCTCCATCGTGGAGTCGATCATCCCCTCCCGGCGGGCGAGGCCCAGCTTGTGCCTGATGTTGACGAGGGGTTCTGAGAGGGGCTGGAGCGAGAGGGGATCGAAGATCAAGGCTACCTCGTCGTCCGACTCGAGGGCCCCTCGATGGTAGAGCATGTAGATCTCTCCGATCCCTTCCATGCCGAAGACGTCCATCTCCGCGGCCCGAAGCGCTCCCATGCTCGAAGCCCCGACTACGCGGACCCCCTTCTCCAACGCATGGAGGATCTCCTTATGGGCAACCGAGCAGCTCTGGAAGAAGACGCCGTCGATGAGCCCGATCACATCCGCGCCCTCCTCCGCTGCCCTATATATGTCCCCTCGCCTGGCCGGTGGTCGATAATCGGCATCCAGGACAGCTCGGGCTTCCTCAACGGCGAGGCTTGGACCTAGAAAGACCACGGCTCTTGGCCGCATCCCTGCACCGCCTGCCAACGCGATCCGAGTCCACCGCCGATATCTCCATCCCTGGGACTATCACCCTGACAACTGGAACGCCGATCTCCTCTCGAGTCAGGTCCACAACTATCGCCCTCTCCAGTCCGGAGGCCAAAAGCCTCTGGAGCATATGATTGATATCGTCGAGGAAGTCCTCGTTCTCCTTGCTCGATACGCCATCGAACTCCTCCTCACTGGAGATCTCGAACCAGTGCTTGTTCAGCCTCTTGGTCCTCTCGTAGCCCACCCTCCTCTTGAAATCGGCGGCGATTGTGTCCTCCCTGGCCCCATGGATCTGGGTGAGCCTGGACTGTGCAACCTCGGTGAGCGCCCGAAGCAGGGCGACGCTGGAGCTCGTGTGTGTCCCCATGCCTGTCGTCAGTAGGATCGGGTCCTTCAGCTGTACGTCGTCTGATACCGCGGCGAACGTCGGAATCCCGATATCGCTCGTGATATCCTTCACATGTACTGCGACGTTGGCCTTCGAGAACTTATGAAGCAGATCTCCGGCAAGGCCGCGGCCCATATTCACCAGATTGGGGCCGGTATTCCGGGACGCTTCTACAAGGGACCAGGCATCCCTCTCGATCACCTCGGCAAGGCCGTGGAAGATCGCCTCTTCCATCTCGTTTCCCGAGGCAAGGCCGGTCGTGTTTGTGCGAAATATCGGCAGATGCTCGGGCGAGAGGGGATGATAGACCGCGTTTGCCGGGACGAGGATCTCCTCATCATGGATGATGTCGTAGCCCCTCACCCAGGTGATCGATGCATCGGGATCGGCTGTTGGCGGGAGCACGAGCTCGGCCGGATCGAGGGCCGGCTCGGAAAGCTCCGAGAATCGGGAGGTTATGAGCTCTTCATCTCCCACCTCGCCGCAGTAGCGCTCGATTCCCTCCATCATAGCAGAGACCTTGGCTTCCTCGGGAGTGGCGCCTTTGCCGTTATAGACCGAGATTGCTCCCTTTTGTGCCATCGGCCTGATGCTCGAATAGACCGGTATCCCTATGCGGTCGAGGTTGGTGATATCGGCCACCCGTGTAATGCCTGCGGCCGGCATCAATGCTCCCACCCTTGCGAGCGTTTCTTCGGGCGAGACGGCTCTATGCGTATCCTGTCTGTATCTCTTGATGCAAGATCTCAATCTCATGGATCACCATCACCTATGGTCTCGTCTCCTCCCCTATTAGAATGATGCCATCTGGAAAAGATAAGCCGCTTGGTCCCTCATCCGTCGGAGGGAGATGGCAGCGGATCTCCTTTGATGAAGGCCATCGCGTGACAGTTTGCGATCAACTTCCCCGACTCATCCTTTACCTGTATAAGGTATGTGGAGATCCGACGCGAGCGGCTCACTTCGCTCGCTTCTGCGTAGAGCCGATCGCTAGTGTTGGCCGGCCTTAGATAGCTAACATTGACGCTCAGGGCGACGGAGACCATGCCGCAGGAGTTGGCAGCTGCGCCGAAGGCCTCGTCGATGAGAGAGAATATGGCCCCCCCATGCACCGTCCCGAAGAAGTTGCCGAACTCAGGCGTGCAGGTCATCTCCACCCTAGCGTATCCCTCTTCAAGAGCGGTCAATTGCATGCCCATCCTAAGGGCGAAGGGCTCGCGCTCGGATAGTACCCTTAGCCTATCGAGTCCCTCCATCATCATACCCCCCTGAAGTTCGGAGCATGGAAATCGCTATGCTTTGGGCGGATTAGACATATGATCGTGTCATTGTCACTCCTCCTGACCATGGCTCGATTGCCCTGGATCGAGGACGGAGGATACGTCGGCGGCGTTGCCATCATGATCGAAAGGGATAGAACGCATCCATATGTAATTTTTCCCCGGAGGGTATCTCATCCCTCGCATGTATCATCTCATCCCTCGCGATCTCCTCCCCCTCCACAGACCATATGGAAAGGATGATAACCTCGGGATCCTTCTCAGCAACCCACTCAGGGCTTACGGTGGGATACTTGACGGTCTCCCCGGCTGCGATGTTCTCCCCGCCGGCAGCATTGATCAGCTGGTTGTCGCTCGTCTGAGTCGAGGCGGTCTGATAGGCCTTGTCCCTATCGAGGAATACTCTCGGCCTATCGGAGAATCCTGAGACTCGCCCTTCCGCTATCTCCTGGTAGCCTTCGATGAACTCGATGAGATCAGCTGCCCGAGCCTCTCTTCCAAGGATCTCTCCGATGTTTGCTATCGCTTGGGCGAGGTGCTCTGGGTCGACGAAGCTCTCCTCCACCACAGCAATTCCCGCATCCTCCATCAGGGCTCGGTTCTCTTGGCTAAGCATCGTGTCTGCGATGACGACCTCGGGTTGGGCCTCAAGTATAAGCTCCATGCTGGGCGAGTAGGAGCTCTTTCCCATCTCGGGGACTGAATCGAGCGATGGGGGAAATTGAGATGTCCCGCCCCGTCCAACCAGTTGCCCCACTCCATCTAGGGCGCAGATGAGCTCCGAAGCCGAGGAGGAGAGGGATACGATCCTCTCGGCCGGTCCGGCGAGGTCCACCGATTGGCCTGTGTAGTCTACGATCGTCACGGCAGCCGCGTCCCCTGCGGCGCTGCTCCCTGCAAGGCTGACCGGGCGGGTTCTTCCCTCAACCAGGATGCCAATGGAGCAGAAGAGGGTGCCAGGCGAGATCGTATGGCGGTCCTCCGTCGGCTCATGAGGCATAAGACTGCAAGCTCTTACCCTTCTCACCTCGCTGAAGGAGGGCGGCTACGGCTAAGAATCCCCCTTCGCCGCCTTGGGCGAGAGAGACCTGATGCAGCCTTCCCAATCACGCATTAGTTCACATTCAATAGCGTTATATGCTACTATTGTCAATCTCATATGCGGTGATCTCCCTTATGACAAGGTATCTTTTGGCGTCGTTGTTGCTCTATTGCATAATTGGACTTGCGTACCCCTTGGACGAGGACGCTGCAATTGGCAGTGCCCTTGACGAGGTTGGAAGCCAATTATCTTTCGCAAACATCTTTGAGCTTGCAATGGAGAATCCTCTCGATGAGGGGAACTCATCGTCACAAACGCTAGTCTTCTCCGAAGAGAATGCGAGCGTCTTCCTCATGCAGATGGCTCCAGGTGCATCGATTGAGCTTCATTATCACCAAGCACACGACGAGCTGGTCTATATGATATCGGGAGTTGCGATCTCGACGGTCTATGCAGAGGAGCCCGAGGAGCTCCATCTCCAGCCAGGCGATATGCTCTATCTGCCCACAGGTGTTAGACATGCGGTGAGGGCGGTTGGAGATGAGACAGTGAAATCGATCTCGATCTTCATCCCTCATTTCGATGGACGGGATCGGATATTCGTCTCTCCTAGCTCATGAATGCAGAGCCGGTGTCGACTCCCGATCTCCCCTAATACAGCGGCCATCTGCGCCTGGCAGCCTTGTGTATCTCCATTGCGAGAAGGATTGTGAGGGCAAGCCCTATGAGCTCGATCCAGTGCTCAGGAGAGACCGGCCCCAGGCCTAAAAGACCGCTCAAGCCGGGAGTATACATGGCGGCCACATGGACCATCAGAGCTCCGAAGGTGCCCAATAGGAGGAACCGATTTCCTAGGGGGCTCTGTGAGAACGCCGAGAGCCGCTCGGAACGGCTGTTGAATACCTGAACGTTCTCGAAGAGGACCATCAGCAGCATTGTGTAGTTCCTGGCCTCATCGAGGCTTCTGCCCGCATGGAGCAAGGCGGTATATAGAGAGAACGCAACCGTCCCTATCACCAGGGCCGAGATCGCTATACGTTCGACCATCAATCTGTTGAAGATCCCTTCCTTTGGGGATCGCGGGCGGCGGCGCATCTCGTCGCCTTCCGCCGGCTCGAAGGCGAGGGCGACGTCCTGGATGCCGTTTGTGACTAAGTTGAGCCAGAGCAGTTGAACCGCCAGGAGCGGCAAGGGAAGGGATGCAGCAAGCGCCAGTATGAAGAGGACGATCTCCGCTGCACCCGTCGATATCAGCAGGAATATGACCTTTCGAAGGTTCGAGTAGACTATGCGCCCCTCCTCGACACCCGAGACCAGTGAGGCGAAGTTGTCGTCGGTTATGATCAAATCAGAGCTCTCACGCGCAAGGTCGGTCCCCTCCTTTCCCATGGCGACTCCTACGTGGGCTGCTCGGAGGGCGGGGGCGTCGTTTGCGCCGTCGCCTGTAACCGCCACCACATGGCCCTGGCGGATGAGGGACTCGACTATCTGCAGCTTCTGCCTGGGCTCGGCACGGGCGAAGACCCGGGCGTTTCCAGCGAGGGCGTCGATCTCCTCAGGCCCTACTGCCTCCGCTTCGCAAAGCTGGGGACCTGTTACGACCTGGTCCATCGTCTGGGCAAGCATCAGCTCCCTTGCAATTGCAAGCGATGTCTCTGGGTGGTCTCCTGTGACCATGGCTACCTGAATTCCAGCCTCCCTGCATGCGGCAACTGCCGCGCAGGCCTCGGGGCGCAGCGGATCGATCATCCCCACGATCCCGAGGAACGTGAGGCCTTGGAGGTGTTCCTCGCTAAACGACTCCTCCGGCCTTGGGGTCATCTCTTTTGAAGCGAGCGCCAGGAGGCGATACCCGCCCTGAGCAAGCTCCCTTGCCTCTCTCTCCACTGCCTCCGAATCGAGCGGGATGTCTCCTTTGATCGTTGCCATCGTTGTGCAGAAGGATAGCACCTTCTCAGGCGCGCCTTTCACATGGGCATGATAACAACCGGGCGCCCTGTTGAGCGATGCTGAGAACTGTCGTTCCGACTCGAAGGGTATCTGGTCTACCTGGGGGTGGTCGGCAAGCATCGCTTCTTTTGTTACGCTGGCCTTTTTAGCCATCACGAGGAGCGCTACGTCCACCATATCACCCCGATGGATCCAGCCCCCTTCAGCCCTCACGAGGGAGGCCTCGTTGTCGAGGACGGCCGTCTTGAGGAGGTGGAGGAGGAGGCGCTCTTCCGGCTCGCCTCGCGAGCCTGAAGGGGCGAGGATCTCACCCTTCGGCAGGGTGCCTTCTCCGGTGACGTTCCAGGTCTCGCCGGCGGGAAAGGCGATCCTTCGGGCGGTCAGCTCGTTCATGGTCAGCGTTCCCGTCTTGTCCGACGCGATGAAGCTGCAGGAGCCGAGGGACTCGACTGCGACGAGCCTGCGGATGATGACGTTTCGCCGCGCCATCCGGCCCATTCCCACGGCAAGGGCGACCGTAAGTGCAACCGGCAGCCCCTCGGGTATGGCCGAGACCGCGAGTGCTACCGACTGGAAGAATACCTCCTCAAGAGAGACCCCTCGATAGAGGGATGTTGCGATGATTACGACGACAGCTGCTCCGACGGCTGCAGCCACGCGGGATGTGAAGCGCTCCATCGCGATTATGAGAGGGGGCTTTGCCTCCTTTCTCTCAAGAAGGCTTGCAAGACTTCCGATCTCGGTCGACCGGCCGGCAGCGGTCACAACGCCTTGGCCGCGGCCGCGAGAGATAAGGGTTCCCGCAAATGCCATGTTCCTTCTGTCGCCAAGCGGGCAGCCTTCCTGGGAGATCGACTCTGCGTCCTTCGAGACCGGAAGAGACTCGCCTGTGAGAAGAGATTCATCCGCCTCAAGGCCAAGGGAAGAGAACAGCCTGAGGTCGGCCGGGACCTTGTCCCCGGACTCCAGAAGGACCACGTCTCCTGGCACGATCTCACGGGAGTCGAGCTCCAGGCATTCGCACCCCCGAACCACCCGGGCCCTTGTCGTCACAAGCTCTCGCAGGGCTTCGGCGCTTCGCTCTGCCGAGTACTCCTGGACGGTGCCGATTGCGGCGTTAACGAGCAACACAGCGAAGATGAAGAATCCGTCCGACCACTCCCCAAGGAGAAATGAGATCACTCCTGCGAGGAGCAGGATGTAGATCAGGGGGCTTTTGAACTGGCAGAGGAATATTGTGGCGATCCCGGGGACACGGGGCTTTGGAAGCTCATTTGGGCCAAACCGCTCCAGCCGAGAGGCGGCCTCGGCCGGGCTCAGGCCGTGGGGGGTTGCTTCCAAGTCCTGCATGACCTTCTCGACGCTTTTCGCGTGTGGCTGGGATGGGATCTTCACCGATTGCCTCCATTCAGCTGATTGGGCAGGCCGAGGCCTTAACCGTTCCGTTGGGGGGACGATTAGGGTTAAATAGGACTAGTGCATGAGGTCTGCTGCCTCTTTTGCGGGGGTTGCCAAGTCAGGTCAAAGGCGCTGGATTCAGGGTCCAGTCTCGCAGGAGTTCGTGGGTTCGAATCCCATCCCCCGCACCTAATTACCAGTATGTATTGGTATTAAACTATTTTTATTGTGGTCATCAAAGGGTCCGCGGTTTCTGTAGGGATTCCCGTAAGGTCCTGCCGCCATCCCTGTCGTCAGGTCGAAGACGGTGCCCTCGTTGAGTGACGAAATATATCTACAACCTCCCTTCGGCTAACCCCTTATAGCTCTTGGATGAACTCCTGCTCCATCCCAGCCCGCCGCAAGTGATAGGTATGCTAACGCCGGCGACAATGGGGATTGAAGTGATCCTCCCCCCTCTGAGATGTGGGATCATGGGGAGGCCTGCCCGCACCGCTCATCTCCGCCCGATCTCCTCCCGCGTTCAAGAAGAGCGAGGGACATCCCTTCCGGGTCATCCCCGCCCGGATCTTCAGCCAGAGGCGGAGGATGAAAGGCGCCTCGCAGTTATTGAAGTGTTCGATCCTCTTGGGGATGGGCTTCGGCTTGATCGACTGCTCCACTAAGCCCGCGTCCCTGTGGTCGAGGGCGATACGCTCGTTTCTCCTGATCCCGGCCTTAGTCAGGAGGACGATTGCCGCCCGGCCTCGGGATGTCCAGGGTTCCATTGACCCGCCGGGCCATCTCATCCACGCCTGTGCTTCCACTCGTGCAGGCCTCCATCGTCCTTGTATCGCTGGATGTAACGCTTCCGGATGGGCAAGACGTGGTTGGATTGGATCATCTCCTCGAATATGGAATTACTCATAGACCTCGGTATCGGTCCTTCAGTGAGACATCTAGATTGAGAGATGGGGCAATCCAGGGGGGATCGCCAAAACGAAACCTATTTCATCTCATCGTGCAGAGAAATAGCATGGCTGGCGAGAAGGGCAGAGCGGAGAGAAAAATGAAGGATAGGCGGGAACAAGAATTGAGCATCTTGCCTACGGAAATCCGTGATACATATTTAGATGTCACAAGGTATCATCGCAAGCTATTGGCTCGCTTGGCTCAGAGGTAGTCGTAGATTGTTTTTTGGGTTGTCTTCCACCATTTATGGCTTTTCTTTTTCAGCCATTGTTCTATTTGATGCAAATCACAATCTATTTCCGCATCAGATATCTTATTCAATACATAAAATATCTCATCCTCGTCGGACTTGTTAAGAAAAAAGCCGTTCAGCCTCAAAATAGTAGCAGCTATAATAAAAGATGTCCGCTTATTGCCATCAAAGAACGGATGAAGACGGGACATATATAAAGCCCAAGCAACTCTTGCATGAATACCACTCTGCATATCAATTTGATTCAAGATATAGTCAATAGTGGGTCGTGATTCTGAAATAGGTTGGAGTTTCTATAACCCGTCTATAGCTTGCGA
>CAZWDT010000029.1:0-35336 GCA_964632755.1 uncultured Methanotrichaceae archaeon | reverse complement strand
TTATCGCCGATCTCATTTTCTAGGATCGCGGTGTTCCTGGATTCTATAAGGTAAATCCCGTCTTCCGCGTTGAGGTAAATCCTGTTGTAAGCCACTTCGGTGTACATTGAGTTGACGAACTGGATCCCCACCTCCCCGTTCTCACGAATCTCATTTTGAGTCATCGTGTCGAACACACAGCCCTCCACAACTATCCCCCACTTTCCGTTGCGGAATACCTGGTTTCCGAGAAACAGGCTGAAGTTTGCGCTGTCGACGCGGACGCCTCCGTATCGGTTGTCGTGGATCTGGTTCCCAATAACCTGGTGATCTCTGGAATCGCGAAGACAGAGACCGTTGCCCGAAGAAGCCGATATTGTGCTGTTCAGAAGCTTGAACCCGTCAGCCAGCACCAGAATCGCGCCGTCATTGAAGCTGTCGTTGAGGCTGCCGGAGAAGGTGAAACCCTCCAACGTGACTTTTTCTGACGTTATGGTGATAAGAGGGTCAGAAAGACCAGAGCCTTTGACGACGGGGTTTCCAACGCCATTCAATACGATCGATCTGTCCACCACGAGGTTTTCGGGATACGTACCGTTGAGGACAACTATCACGTCGCCGGACTCAGAGGCGTTTATCGCGTCCTGGATCTTCGTGAAATTCTCAGCGTCGTTGTCGTCCACATAGATCACGCCGGAGGCGGCGCTCGCCAGAATCAAAAACAGTATCAAAGAAGCTGGGCATCGGAACATTCGAATCTCCTCTCTCAGAAATACTTGGTACTGATTAATTTAAATAGGTTGTTCCCCGCCGGGGGACAGCGTGCTGGGATTGCTATAATTTGATCCTTCGGACGCGCCAAGTAGCGCCGCAGCCTATCGATATTCTTCGAAGAGTCCGCTCGATTACGGCAATTTCGCATCACAGCCAAATTACACGATGGCAGAGATAATTTAGAAATCGCTAACGATCGAGCCAATACATGCGGCTGCCGGGAATCGAACCCGGGCTACAAGCTTGGGAAGCTCATGTCCTAACCCCTGGACTACAGCCGCGCGAAAGCCTCTATGGGCTTTGATGAAGATAAATGTTGTGCTTTCCTCTGAAGCCCCCAATCGTCCCCGAAGATGCCGCAATCCGGCCGCTGAATGGGGAGATCTTCAGCATGCAGATCTAGCGAAGGACCGCATACTTCATTTCTGATCGTTGCTCTTTCGAGATCATGATAACCTTCCACAAGTTCAGCCCGCCCCCCTTCGAGGTCGTGGAGAGAAAGGGGATAGGCCATCCAGACAGCCTTGCAGACGGCATATCTGAGGCGATCTCCCGGAACCTCTCCCGCGCCTATCTGGAGGAGCATGGTGAGATCCTGCATCACAACGTCGACAAGGTCCTGATCATCGGCGGACGCGCGCATCCGACCTTCGGTGGCGGACGATTGATCGATCCGCCCACGGTCATCGTCGGCGGGAGAGCCACAGTGCCTGCTAATCGTTCCCTCGATGAGATCATCTCCAAGGCCGCATCCTCCCATCTAAGGAGCACCGTCCCGGGCCTTTCCGACTTCCGGGTGGAGCCAAGAACCCGCGAGGGAGCGCCTGAGCTTCGCCGGCTCATCGGCCGGGGGGCGAACGATACATCGATAGGCGTGGGCTACGCCCCCTTGAACCCCGTCGAGGAGGTCGTAAAAGACCTGGAGGTGCTGATTCGAAAGGTCCGGGGCGTTGGCCAGGACACGAAGGTCATGGCGGTTCGCCGGGGCGAGGAGCTGGGCCTCGTGGTCGCTGCAGCGATGGTCTCCTCCAAGATCGCAACGCTTGACGAGTACATGGATGCCAAGGAGAGAGTGAGGGATGCCGTGCTATCGAGGGTGGATGCGGAGGTCGTCGTAAACGCTGCAGACGAAGGCGAGAACATATTCCTCACGGTGACGGGGACATCGGCCGAGATGGGGGACGATGGCGCCACAGGCCGGGGAAACCGCGTAAACGGCCTGATAACCCCAATGAGGCCTATGACCATGGAGGCGGTGGCTGGAAAGAACCCCGTAAGCCACGTCGGAAAGATCTATAACGTCATTGCACAGCACGCGGCCGAGGAAGTGGCGGAGCTAGACAGCGTGGAGGAGGCCTACGTCACATTGGTATCGCAGATAGGCGCCCCGCTCGACCAGCCAATGCTGCGCGGATGCCGGATCGCCGCAGCCGGGGGGGATCGCGAAATCATCTCCTCCCAAGCGGAATCCATCATCGGCTATTGGCTGGAGAGGGTGGACGAGATGGCTCTGGAGTTCGTTGCAGGGAGAATAGAGGTCTGCTAGGGGCGAAAGACGAGGCTCTACCTCTTCAGCCCTGCTGCGCCTCCTTCTTTGCTATCTTCAGCCTCTGCTTTGCAGTGTACCCCGTTGCCTTCTCGAGGAAGTTTCGAAAGCGGCGGTTGGTATCCAAGATCTCTGCGTCGTCCGCTTCTGGATTCGCCTCGGTGACCACGTTCATCTTCATTCCATCCAGCCGTACGGTGATGCTCTTGAGCGCGCCGTAGCTAAGGTGGAGATCATCCCCTTCCCGGCTAATCTGGCCGGGAAACTCCTCTTGTAGGGCCTCCTGGATGCGCTCCAGGTCGGGGCGAAAGCCCCTCTTCAATGTATACTCCATGAGGGGGGGTGGTCTCTATTGCAGTATAGATCTTTCGAGCGATGGAAAGCGAAGCGAGCTTAGAGCTTTGCGAAGGCGGCAGCGCTTCCCAGCTCCTCCTCTATTCTCAATAGCTGGTTGTACTTGGCGTTTCGCTCGCTTCGGGCAGGCGCTCCGGTCTTGAGCAGCTCCGCACCGAGGGCGACAGCCACATCAGCGAGCGCCGAGTCCTCGGTCTCTGCGGAGCGATGGCTTGCCATGACCTTGTATCCCGCTCTAAAGGCCATCCTTGCAGCGTCGAAGGCCTCGGAGACGGAGCCTATCTGATTGAGCTTGAGGAGCAGGGCGTTTGTGGCACCCATCCGGATCCCCTTCTCCAGCCTTGCCATGTTCGTGACGTATAGGTCGTCTCCTACGATGATAGTCTCGGGAAGCCGCTTCGTCAGGGCCGCGAAGTCGTCGTAGGCCTCCTCTTCGAATGGATCCTCGATCAGGATTATAGGGTAGGTTGCGACGAGATCCGCGTAGAAGTCGACCATCTCCCCAGACGAGAGGCGGTCTCCATCAACAGAGTAGCCGCCGTCCAGGTAGAAGCTGGATGCCGCGGCGTCGAGGCCGATCTTCACCTCCTCGGAGTAACCGCTTGCATCGAGGGCGGCCATGATCGCATCGAGGGCCTCGCTGGTCTTCGAAAGCGGGGGTGCGTATCCTCCCTCGAAGCCGACGTTCGTTGCGCCTGCGCCATAGCGACCCTTGAGGATGTTTCCCAGCGTGTGATATGTCTCTGCGGCCATGCGCAGCCCCTCGGAGAACCGTTTGGCTTCGATGGGAAGGATCATGAACTCCTGGATGGAGAGATCGTTACCTGCATGCTGGCCCCCGTTGAGGACGTTGAGCGAAGGGACGGGCAGGCGGCAGGTGTTCACCCCTCCAAGGTATCGATATAGGGGCATGCCTAGGGAGCTCGCGGCGGCCTTGGCGACCGCCAGGGATACGCCCAAGATGGCGTTTGCCCCGAGGACGGACTTGTTTGGAGTGCCGTCGAGCTCGATCATCTGTTGGTCGATGGAGCGCTGGTCCAAGGAGTTTGCCCCCATCAGCTTGGGAGCGATGACGTTGTTCACATTCTCGACCGCCTTGAGGACGCCCTTGCCGCCATAACGATCTCCACCATCCCTCAGCTCGAGAGCCTCATGGGTTCCGGTCGAGGCTCCCGAAGGGACGGCAGCTCGGCCAAAGCCGCAACAGGTGCATACGTCGACTTCTACAGTAGGATTTCCCCGGGAGTCCAGGATCTCACGGGCGTGTATCTTCTCGATCTCCATCGACATGGTCTATCACAATTCTCCAATCATCGGCAGTTTATTTAACATTGGCGAGGGGCGAGGTCCAGCGGATCATTTGCAGGTCATATCTCGATGGGCGGCTCGATTCGATCGAGATGGTGTCTATCCAATCGAGGCTTCTCGCTTCAGATAACGATTAAGATATATGAGGCGCCTTGGGTGGATTGGTAGATAACATGAGCTCGAAGCAGATGGAGTACACTGAGAAGGTGATGGATCATTTCATGAATCCGCGCAACGTCGGCCTGATGGAAGACCCAGACGGCCATGGAAAGGTCGGAAATCCAGTATGCGGGGATGTAATGGAGATATTCATAATGGTCGGGGACGAGGTCATAAAGGATATCAAGTTTCGCACGTTCGGATGCGCTGCTGCCATCGCTACGAGCAGCATGACGACTGAGATGGCCAAGGGAAAGACCCTGGATGAGGCGATGAAGCTATCCCGAGACGACGTGGCTCGTGCGCTAGGCGGCCTTCCACCCCAGAAGCTGCACTGTTCCAACCTGGCCGCAGACGCCCTGCACGAGGCGATAAAGGATTATCGTAGTCGAGGGGGGGATGGTATAGATCGGATCTCTTGATGGCCATGAAGATGGGATCCAAGGCAGCGGACTCCTCATCGCTTTGGAGATGCCCAGAAGTGGGGTTGGCCACCCCCGACAGACTTACATATATTTTAATTTAAATTCTCAGGTGGCCGTACGAAATCCTTATATAGAACTTCAAACTGCCTAATCATCAAAATGGTCATGGAGGACTGGCATTGGCTGGTTTGAGTGGTTACCCAATTATCGTTTTAAAGGATGGATATAAGCGTGAGTCGGGCAAGGAGGTCCAGCACAAGAACATCACGGTCGCTCGAGCGGTGGCCGATTCTGTGCGTAGCTCCTTGGGCCCCAAGGGCATGGACAAGATGCTAATCAGCAACTCCGGAGATGCGGTGATCACCAACGACGGGGCCACGATCCTCTGGGAGATGAATGTGGACAATCCCGTGGGCAAGATGATCGTGGAGGTGGCGAGAGCCCAGGATGACGAGGTTGGGGATGGCACAACCACAGCTGTGATCATCGCCGGCGAGCTGTTGAAGGGAGCCGAGGCCCTAATCGATCAGGGCGTTCATCCAACGATGATCGTCCAGGGCTACAGACAGGCTCAGGCTCAGGCGAGCAAGGTGCTCGAGGAGATGGCGGTTTCTGTTAAGGCCGAGGATCGAGCAATGCTCGAGCTGATCGCCCAGACGGCCATGACCGGCAAGGGCATAGAGTCCATGAAGGGAAAGCTCTCCGGAATTGGCGTGGATGCTGCCCTCGCGGTGGAGGAGAATGGCAAGGTGGACGTTGAGCACCGGATCAAGACGATAAAGATCATCGGAGGCTCTTTGGAGGACTCCCAGCTGAACTTGGGCGTGGTGTTGGATAAAGAGCGACTCAATCCCTCCATGCCTCGGAAGGTGTTGGATGCAGCAATAGTCCTCCTCGATGGAACCCTCGAGCTCAAGAAGCTCGGCACCGATGCCAAGATCAAGATCACCGAGGCCACGGAGTTCAGGAGCTTCAAGGAGGGCGAGGAGACGATACTCGCAGGCCTCGTGGAGCACTTGTCTCGAATGGGGGCGAACGTGGTCTTCTGCCAGAAGGGCATTGGCCTGACCGCATCTCACTTCCTTGCCAAGCATGGCATAATGGCAGCAAGGCGCATCAGCGATGAGGATATGAAGATGCTCGCTTTGGCAACAGGCGCTAAAATCGTGGGCGATGCCCTGCAGCTCGGCGAGGCAGACCTCGGCCGTGCCGATCTCGTGGAGGAGCGGAAAGTCGGCAAGGAGAAGAGCATGATCTTCGTTGAGGGATGCCAGAACCCCAAGGCGGTATCCATAATCATCAAAGGCGTCTCCGAGATCTATCTGGATGAGATCGAAAGGGCGCTCAACGACGCCCTCGAGGTAGTCGGAGATGTGATCACCTACGGCAAGGTGGTCCCAGGAGGAGGCGCTCCGGAGGTAGAGGTTGCAGAGCGGGTAAGGCAATACGCTGCGACCCTCATCGGCCGCAACCAGCTTGCTGCAATGGCCTTCGCCAAGGCCATGGAGTCCATTCCAGTGACATTGGCCGAGAATGCCGGACACAACGCAGTGGACTGCCTGGTCTCGCTGCGGTCAGCACATGGTCTGGGAAACAAGAGCCATGGACTCGATTTTATGAGCGGAAAGCCCGTGGACATGATGGAACAGGGAGTTGTGGAACCTCTCGCAGTTAAGCTGCAGGCCATCAAGTCAGCAACTGAGGCTGCCACAATGGTGCTCAGAATAGATGATGTTCTCGCCGCCGAGAGGAAGGAGATGACCCCTGGCCCAGGCCAGAGCCCCCATGACTACACAAGGATGTGATGAAAGATACGGCCCCCTAGTTGGGGCCATCTTCATCTTAAACGCCGAGGCAGATAGGGGATCAACTGGAGCACTCTGGAGGTCCTGGGCCTATGGCGAGGAAGACCGAACGGTATAAGGCGGATGAGGCTTGCGAAGATGAGCAGGCGGCCTTGGACATCGGTGAAGGCGATTTTGGGGGGGAGATAGCCTCCTCTGATGTGACTCGAGAGGAGCTTGAGCGTCAGCTTGAGGAGGCCACGGCGCAGGCAGAAGAGCGTCTGGACCAATTGCTCAGATGTCGGGCCGACATGGAGAACACCTTGAAGAGGGTGGCTCGCGAACGGCAGGAGAGCTCCAAGTACGCCTCGGAGCGTATTATATCCAGGCTCCTTGGCATTCTCGATAGCCTTGATGAGGCGGCAAAGCACGATGCAGGGTCCCAGGTCCTTTTAAACCAGTTCATGGACGTGATGAGGGGAGAAGGCCTGTCTCCCATCGAGGCGATGGGTCGGAAGTTCGATCCCAACTTCCATGAGGCCATGATGCGCGTCTGCTCCGATGAGCTGGATGATGATTACGTCGCCCAGGAGTTCCAGAGGGGCTATACCCTCCACTCCAAGGTCATCCGCACATCCAAGGTTGCTGTGGCTAAGCGACAATAAACATTAAATATTTACAATGTGCTTATTATGATCAGTTTTAGGAAGTGGTAACTTGGCTAAGATTATAGGAATAGATCTGGGAACCAGCAACTCTGCGGCAGCGGTGCTCATGGCCGGAAGGCCCACGATCATCCCCAGCGCAGAGGGTACCAGCCTGGGCGGAAAGGCATTTCCATCCTATGTGGCCTTCACCAAGGAAGGCCAGGTGCTTGTGGGTGAGCCGGCCAAGAGACAATCGGTGACCAATCCTGAGGGTACGATCACCGGAATCAAGCGAAAGATGGGCACGGACTACAAGGCCCGGGCCTATGGCAAGGAGTACAGTCCCGAGGAGGTCTCTGCCCAGATACTGAGGAAGATCAAGCAGGATGCCGAGGCACATCTCGGCGACAAGGTCGATCAGGCGGTCATCACTGTCCCCGCCTACTTCAACGACAACCAGAGGCAGGCAACCAAAGATGCCGGCACAATTGCCGGCCTGAACGTTGTGCGCATCATAAACGAGCCAACTGCCGCAGCACTTGCCTATGGCCTGGACAAGAAGGGCGACCAGAAGCTGATGGTCTTCGACCTTGGCGGCGGCACCCTTGATGTCACGATAATGGAGATCGGCGAAGGCGTGTTCGAGGTTCGCTCAACGAGCGGGGACACACAGCTCGGCGGCAGGGATATGGACGAGCGGCTGATGGACTACATTCTGGAGAAGTTCAAGCAGGAGTCCGGAGTCGACCTGCGCAAGGACTCCATGGCCATGCAGAGGCTGAGAGAAGCTGCGGAGGTTGCGAAGATCGAGCTCTCGACCGTTCCTCAGACCAACTTGAACCTGCCCTACATCACCGCGGACTCCACAGGACCCAAACATCTATCGATGACGATCAGCCGGGCGAAGCTCGAAGAGCTGATCCGGGACGTTCTCGAGAGGTGCAAGGGGCCGATGATCCAGGCCCTGAACGACTCTAAGCTCGAGAAGTCCGAGGTCGATCGCATCATAATGGTGGGCGGTCCCACTCGAATGCCGGTTGTGCAGAGCTTCGTCAAGGACTTCATGAACAAGGATGCAGAGCGTGGCGTCGACCCGATGGAGTGCGTCGCAATGGGCGCGGCAATCCAAGCGGGCGTCCTGGGCGGCGAGGTCAAGGACCTCCTACTGCTCGACGTAACCCCTCTGAGCCTAGGGATAGAGACCCTGGGCGCGGTCACTACCAAGTTGATCGAGAGGAACACGACGATTCCCACCCGAAAGAGCCAGATCTTCACGACGGCTGCCGACAATCAAACGCAGGTGGAGATCAATGTGCTCCAGGGCGAGAGGCAGTTTGCCCGCGACAACATCTCCTTGGGCAGGTTTGCCCTGACAGGCATTCCTCCAGCTCCACGGGGCATCCCACAGATCGAGGTTGCCTTCGATATCGACGCAAACGGCATCATCCACGTCTCAGCCAAGGATATGGCGACGGGCAAGGCTCAGACCATCACCATCACAGCCCCCCACAAGCTGGGCAAGGATGAGATCGATCGTAAGATCAAGGAGGCCGAGAAGTACGCAGAGGAGGATGCCACGCGCCGCGAGGATATCGAGACCCGGAACCTGGCCGATACGATGGTCTACAGCTCAGAGAAGATGCTGAAGGAAGCTGGGGATATCGCCACAAGCGATCAAAAGCAGAAGATCGAGAAGGGCATAGCCGATCTTAAGGAGGCCTTGGCAGGGACCGATATCGAGGCCGTCAAGTCCAAGACGGAGGCCCTCCAAAACGCCGTCTACGAGCTCTCCACGGCCATGTATCAGCGAGCTGCCCAAGAGGCCCAGAAAGAGTCCCAGCAGGGAGGGCCGGAGGCCTCTTCCGAGCAGGGCCAGACCTTCGATGCCGACTACGAGGTCGTAAACGAGGAGAAGAAGTAGCCGCCAATCGCAACCGATTTAGGAGATCGAGATGCCGGAAAAGAGGGACTACTACGACGTCCTTGGCGTATCCAAGGACGCCGGAGACAAGGAGGTCAAGAGCGCCTACAGGAAGCTGGCGATGAAGTATCATCCAGACCGCTCCGATGCCCCCGATGCCGAGGAGCGGTTCAAGGAGATCTCAGAAGCCTATGCGGTGATCTCCGATCCTCAGAAGAGAAGGCAGTACGACCAGTTCGGTCACTCCGGCATCTCAGGCCAGTACTCACAGGAAGACCTCTTCCGGGGAGTCGACTTCGAGGATCTGCTGCGAGGTTTCGGCGGCGGCGGTGGCAGCATCTTCGACACGTTCTTCGGCGGTGGCAGCCGAGGCCAGTCCAAGGGCAGGGATCTGCGCTACGACCTCGACCTATCGCTCGAGGAGGCGGCCACTGGCCACGAGACCACCATTCAGGTTCCCCGTTCAGAGGTCTGTCCAACCTGCAAAGGCTCGGGGGCAAGGCCCGGGACCAATCCAGCTAGTTGCGGAAACTGTCACGGATCAGGCCATATCACGCGCGCCCAGAATACGCCGTTTGGCCAGATGATCTCCACGACAACCTGCCCTAAATGCGGCGGCAGAGGCCAGATAATTATCTCCCCCTGTGAGGACTGCAATGGGTCGGGAAGGGTTCGCCGAGTGAGAAAGATAAACGTGAAGATACCTTCCGGCGTCGAGTCAGGCCAGCATCTCAAGCTTCGCGGCCAGGGGGAGGCAGGTCCTGCCGGTCCAGGTGGATCGGCTCCTTCCGGAGACCTCTACGTCTTCGTGAACGTGAGGCCGCATCCTGTCTTTCGCAGGATCGAGGACGACCTCCTCCAGGAGTCCCACGTCAGCATCACCCAGGCAGCCCTTGGAACGGATCTGGAAGTGCCAACCCTTGATGGGAGGGCCAAGATCAAGGTCCCTCCGGGCACCCAGAGCGGCACGGTCTTTCGCCTGCGAGGCAAGGGCATGCCCAGCCTTCACGGCGGGACCGGCGACATGCACGTCAAGCTGAACCTGCGCACTCCAACCAATCTGACATCCCGCCAGCGCCAGCTTCTCGAGGAGCTTGCAAAGGAGTTTGGAGAACAGAAGCAGGGGAAGAGCTTCATCGACAAGATCGTCGACGAGGTGAAGGGCGCGGTACAGTAGCGGCAGGATCTGGGAATCAAAGCGAGGGGATCGGGGAGTTGGGAAAAAATGGTTGTCCGGCTGGCTACTTCACCAGCACCATCGGCACTCCGCAGCAGACCAGCTTCCCGTAGCTTGCCTCCTTGACCTCGACTACGTTTCCGCACTTCTCGCACTTGTATATCTCTCCCACCTGGGTCATGACCGATCACCTCCAAGATATTTTACGATATATTCGTCCCTCATCGTTAATCATCGTTGCCCCTCGCCCATATCCCCTTCGGAGACCCGAGGGCCAGATCCCCCCCCACGCCGTAGGTAGACGGTCTGTGTTGGGTAGGCGATCTCCACTCCGAGATCCTCTAGCAAGGCCATGATCGAGAGGTTGAACTCCTCTCTAACGGCCAAAAACTCGTCCCAGACGGTGGTCTTTGTGAAGCAGTAGATGAATATCCCAAGCGATGAGTCGCCGAAATCGGTGAAGTGCACCATGTAGAAGTTGTGATCAAACCGGGAGTCCTCCTTGATGATCGTCTTGATCCCATCGACGACCTCTATCATCTGAGCTCGGGTTGTCTCATAGGAGACGCCGAGGGTGAAGTTGATCCTGCGCTTCTTCATCCTCGTGAAGTTCACAATATCCGACTTGATGAACCGGCTGTTTGGAACGGTAACAAGGGCCTGGTCGAATCGCCGGATCTTAGTTGACCGGAGGCCTATATCCTCGATCGTTCCCTCCACGCCATCGACCGATATCCAGTCCCCCAACTGAAAGGCTCGATCGGAGAAGACCGTGATCGATCCGAATATGTTGCTCACCGTCTCCTGGGCGGCAAGAGCGAGCGCGAGGCCGCCGATCCCAAGGCCTGCAACAAGGGAGGTCACGTTCCAGCCAAGAGTCTGAACGACGGTCAAAACGGTCAATATCACGACGCCGATCTTCAGGCTCTTGATGATCAAAGGAACGAGCTGCTCATCGAGCCTGGTCTCGGTTCTAAGAGTGATCCTGTGGAGATAGTACCCCAGGAGATCGATGAGGTTGAGCAGCAGGTAGAGGGCGACCACTGCAAAGCCCAGGAAGAAGATCGAGTCGATGATCCCTAAGAGGTTCAGCCCGCCTGCCTCTTCCGGGAGATGGAGGGAGTCGACCGCGAGATAGCCGCCGACGATCAGCACCAGATAGCTCACTGGACCGATCAACGCCTTGAGAAGAATATCGTCGAGCTCCGTGCTGGTCTTGCCTGCCACTCGGACGAACTCCTTTTCCAGGAGGTAGAGGGCGAGGCGGCGTGTGGCAAGCGTCAGCAGTATGATCAGGAAGAATATGGCAACGTCCTCGGCGGATATGTGGAGGGAGAAGCTGGACAGTCCCTCCAGCGGTCCGAGCAAGTCCCCTAACATGGGCCTTGCGTATCTGGCTTATCGGCTAATAGCTTTTCCCCCGAGCCGGAGGAAGCGCCCATTCCGAGGGATGTAAGCCTTCTTCCCCGCAGGGGGGGGCGGCGGGTCCGCCGCATGGAAGACGTTGATGATCCTGGCGGGCTCATGCAAAAAAGAAAAAAAAACGGTGTCTAGCGATTCTCTCTTGCAAGACGCGGTTCTTCGCTGAATTGTGTCGGCAGGGATCATCATTCAGATTGAAATTATTGCCAACGTTGGCAGGCTTAACTTTGATTATGTCGTTATAACTGAGCTTGTATGTGCCCCTAAAGCATGTAATTTAAGGGGAAATATTAGCATTCATTCGCGTTCATTCGTGGTTGAAGTAGGTAAAGATACGTTCACCCATATAAAACGACGAAGGATCTGAGGAGTAGCGGTCACCACTCGGGCGCCGGCCCTCGGGCTTATCTCCTCTCCTCCGCCGTTTCGAGCACATGGATATCGAGGCCGATCTCGAGCCAGGCCCAGGCCCAGATCACGGCCTCGAACGACCGGACGAGGTCGCCTCGATCGAGGAAGTACCTGGCATCGGAGATGTATGCCTTGATGTTCTCGAGATACCGCTCCTCCCCCCGGAGGGTAACACCCTCGAGCCTCTCCTCGGCCCGGCTGAGCCACTTGAGCGTCTCCTCCCGAAGCCTTCCATCGAGGTCCGTTTCATCGCTCATCCCATCAAGCCCGCCTTGTGCATCGAATGAGAATCGGAACCTCTAGCGCCGATAGGTCTCCTCCACCTTGGTAACACCCCTCTCTCCGACCTCCACGCGGACCATCGTCTTGATCCCATGGCCCTTTGCAGAAAGCCTCTCTGCGCCATCGCCCCTCTCGATTACGACCACGAGGTCCTTTACGATTGCTCCCGCGGCCTTGAGCGCCTCGAGGGTTGCAAGGGCAGTTCCCCCGGTGCTAACAACGTCGTCGACAACGATCACCCTGTCCCCTTCATCGATGCCGTTTAGGAAGAGCTCTGACTTGGAGTATCCAGTCACCTGGCTGATCTCGATCTCTCCTGGAAGGCCGTACTTTCTCTTGCGGATGATCACAAGGGGTATGTCGGTTGCAAGGGAGAGGGCCATCCCTATGGGGATTCCCATCGCCTCAATCGTCACGATCTTGTCGACGTCCATATCTGCCATGCGGATGATCTGGCTTACGACCTCCCTGATCAAGGACGGCTTGACTTGGGGGACGCCGTCTGTGATTGGGTGGATGAAGTAGTGGTACTCGCCCCTCTTGTAGACCGGGGCCTCCAATAGCGACCTCTTGAGAATCTCTAACATCTCAATCTCTCCAGTAGCACTTCGGGCAGCCTTCAGCTTAAATATATCGGCGAAGGATATCGGCGTTGCTCCGACGGCCTACCTCATAGGGCCGATGTATGTTTTATATACTCCTGAAGATAAAAGAAACCTCTAAATAAGAAGGATGCGGAGTTGTCTCTACAAGAGGGTGTAAAAGATATGAGCGATGGGGAATCCCTTCGGCTGAAGGTCGCCGAGGCAGATCAGAGGGACGTGGGGAAGGGCATAGCTCGGGCGGGCGAGGAGTACATGGGGAAGGTAGGCCTGCGGCCCCTTGACGTCGTCGAGGTCAGGGGATCGAGGACGACCGCCGCCCTTGTCGTCAGCGCCTATGCTGCAGACCAGGGGCTCGATATCATCAGGATGGACGGCCTGATCCGCTCCAATGCCGGGACGAGCATCGGCCAGTACGTGGAGCTGAGGAGGGCCGAATGGTCCGAGGCAAAGCACGTGACCCTTGCCCCGGTCACGAAGGGCATGCAGATCTTCGCCCCGGGCGAGGTCCTGACCAAGGTGTTCCAGGGCCGCCCCGTCTGCAAGGGGGACGTCATCTCAACGACGAGCGTGAGGAGGCCTCCCAGCACCTCGTTTGGCCGCGATACCATGTTCGAGGAGATCTTTCGAGGATTCATCGGGGCTCAGGCTTTCGGCCTTGGCGAGATCAAGCTCAGGGTCATCTCGACGACGCCCGGGGGGATAGTGAAGATCACCGAGGGAACGGAGGTCGAGCTCCTCCCCCAGGCTGTGGAGATATCTGAGAGATCGGTCCCTTCTGTCTGCTACGAGGACGTCGGAGGAATAAAGCAGGCGATCGGAAAGGTGAGGGAGATGATCGAGCTTCCCCTCAAGCATCCGGAGCTCTTCGACCGGCTGGGAATCGATCCGCCAAAGGGGGTCTTGCTCCACGGACCGCCGGGGACTGGAAAGACGATGCTTGCAAAGGCCGTTGCAAATGAGAGCGACTCCTACTTCATATCGATAAACGGCCCGGAGATCATGTCCAAGTACTACGGGGAGAGCGAGAAGGCTCTAAGGGATCTCTTCGAGGAGGCTGAGAAGAACACCCCTGCTATCATCTTCCTCGACGAGCTCGACTCGATTGCTCCCAAGCGAGGCGAGGTGACGGGCGAGGTCGAGCGCCGCGTCGTGGCCCAGCTCCTCTCCTTGATGGACGGGCTTACCGAGCGAAAGAACGTGATCGTGATCGGCTCGACCAATAGGCCTGAAGCCCTCGATATGGCTCTTCGCCGCCCGGGCCGATTCGATCGCGAGATCGAGCTAGGAGTCCCCGACTTCGATGGAAGGCGCGAGATCTTCCAGATCCACACGAGGGGCATGCCGCTCTCGGAGGACGTCGACATAGACGAGTTTGCCGAGCTCACATACGGCTTCGTGGGGGCCGATATCGCAGCAGTCTCCAGGGAGGCTGCCATGAACTCGCTTCGCCGTGTCCTTCCCGAGATCGACCTCGACGAGCCAACGATCCCAGAAGAGATACTCGACCGGCTCATCGTCCACAAGGAGGATTTCGAGGCAGCGCTTCGGGAGATCCAGCCCTCGGCGATGCGAGAGATCATGATAGAGGTTCCAAAGGTCACCTGGGAGGACGTAGGCGGCCTCGAGGGCGTAAAGCAGCTGCTTGTCGAGGCTGTGGAGTGGCCTCTCAGAAACGCCGAGAGCTTCAAGCGACTTGGGATCGATGCGCCGAAGGGCGTCCTCCTCTACGGGCCTCCAGGCACTGGAAAGACGATGCTTGCAAAGGCCATTGCCAACGAGAGCGACTCCAACTTCATAACTGCGAAGGGAAGCGCGCTGCTCTCCAAGTGGTATGGAGAGAGCGAGAAGCGCGTAGAAGAGATCTTCAAGAAGGCAAGGCAGGTTGCGCCCGCGATCATCTTCCTCGACGAGCTCGACGCCTTAGTCCCCATCCGGGGCGGAGGCGCGGGCGAGCCTCACGTGACAGAGCGCGTCGTAAACCAGCTCTTGAGCGAGATGGACGGCCTCGAGGAGCTCCACGGAGTAGTCGTAATCGGGGCAACCAACAGGCCGGACATCGTAGATCCCGCGCTCCTTCGACCAGGGCGCTTCGACGAGCTGATAATGGTCCCCGTCCCCGATCCCGCCTCCCGGAAGAAGATATTCGAGGTCCACCTAAAGTCCATGCCCCTCTCCTCGGATGTTGAAGTCGACGAGCTGGTGAAGCTCTCCAGCAACTACACGGGAGCGGACATTGCGGCTGTCTGCAGGAAGGCCGGACGCATGGCTCTTCGGGAGAATATGAACGCCTCAGAGGTGCTCCAGAGGCACTTTCTCGCCGCCATGGAGGATATCGGCCCGTCGGTTACACCTGACACGCAGAAGTATTACTCGTTGCTAGGGGAGGCTCTTCGAAAGAAGGCGTCCCGGGAGATCGAGAGGGGAGATATGTACGCCTGAGGCCACAGATGGCCCCTCTCGTCCCCCATGCGTAATCCGAAAGCAGAAATATCCCAGTTGGCTCTTCGCCCTTTGGTATGGGTGAAACAGAAGATGAGAAGGAGTCTCAAATTCCCAGTGCCCCCCCCCTTGTCATCTTCGGGAACGCCTGGACCGGGCATCCAGGCGACCTTTGCCGAATGCCCACGATCGAGGCTTCCCTTTTCTTGGAAAATCCCCTTAGGCCTTCCAATTCTCGATCCTGGTTCTCACAGGCTCCAGGATCTCTATGAGGTATGATGCGGCAGCTTTCTTCATGTCCATCGGGTGGAGGATTCCGCCCTTGAAATCGGCCTCCATCTCCTCGTACTTCGAGTAGACGACATCCCCTCCGAACTTGGCAGGCCTTCTTACAGCGACCTCTTCTACGCGCGGGAATATGTGGTACTTGAAGATCTCCGTTACCGGGTTGTCCTCGGTCACCTTCGCCGGGCAGAATGCGGCCATGATCTTCTTCTCGATATCGACTGCCGGCTCGTCCACTGAGATGTTGTTTCCTTTCGATGACGACATCTTCTTTCCGTCGAGCCCCGGGATGAGGGGGGTATGAAGGCATACGGGAGCGGGAAGGCCCATCCGGGGAAGCTCCTCCCTTGCGAGCATGTGGATCTTTCGCTGATCGATTCCGCCAACGGCCAGGTCCACCCTGAGGTCGGCGATATCCACTGCCTGCATCAAGGGATAGATCATCTGAGATACCATGGGTGTCTCGGCGTTTCGGCTGACCTCGTCCATGCTCCGACGAGCCCGGTTCAGCGTTGTGTTTCGGGCCATCTGAAGGACCTTGATCACATATTCTGGCTTGAGCTGGTAGTCGGTGCCATAGATGAACTCCGTCCTCTCCGAATCGAGCCCGAGCGCCATGAAGCACTCCTTGTTGTAGTCCGCAGTTCTTCGGACCTCATCGAGGCTTCCCTTCTCGTTCAGGTAAGCATGCAGGTCGGCTAGCAGCACCACCACGTCGAATCCCGCCTTCTGCAGGTCGATCAGCTTGTTCGCTGTGAGCATGTGGCCCAGGTGAACCTTGCCGCTGGTCTCGTATCCAACATAGGCCCGGGGATGTCCCTTTCCATCCAGCAGGTCCTCCAGCTCTTTTTGCGTTACGATCTCCTCAGCGTTCCTGACCACCAGCTCCAGCCTATCCAATGGGTATCACCAGACCCCCAGTGGCAGAGGCAGGTATAACGCTTTTGGTATGCGGGGACAGCTATTTACGTAAGGCAAGGCGAGGACAGGTCCATGAGCTATGGAAGGAGAAGCAGAAGGATACCAATAAGAAACGGTCAACTGCGAAACGTCCTCTTGATAGTAGGGGCAGTGCTCATAGTGGCCTTTCTATGGGGCCCCCTATGGTTCCTGGCACAGCTCGCGCTCTTCGCCCTGGTGGTGTATGTCGTCTACCAGCTATTGAAGGGCCGCCTATAGAGATCGCCTGAGCCATCCGGAGATCCTCTGCCGTGTTCAGGTTGAAGAAAGTCAGGAGCTCTCGATCCAGGGATCGTAATGCCTCAGAGTCCACGTAGTTGACATTCAGTCTCGATAGCGGTGCAGAGATCCTGCGCTCGCCCTCGTCAAGGGCGCAGCGTGAGGCCTCCTCCATCTTTGCCCTGTTGTAGACCGCATGCAGACGCTCGGCATATCCGTCCTTTCGAGGAACTGCGGCATGGTATCCTTCTGCCTTCTCGAAGAGCATCTCGACCACACGGGCGTTTAGAAAGGGAAGGTCGCAGCCGCAGGCAAAGGCGTACTTTCCAGAGGCCTTCAGAAGCCCCGCCTGGATTCCCGCAACTGGCCCCTGGCCGGGGATAAGGTCACATGTGATCGATGCATCATCCAGGATCGCTTCCAGCCTCCGGGATTGGTCCGGGTCTCGTGCAACCACTACCAGCTCGTCGACAACCGGGCGGAGGGTCTTTAGCGTCCTCTCTATCAAGCTCTTCCCCGAGAACTCGATGAAGGCCTTCTCCATGCCGATCCGCCGACCCATGCCGCCAGCAAGGATCACCGCTGAACGCATAACTTCCAACCTTCGGCCCGGCAGTCCTCATCGAGCGCCCGGACGAGCGCCTCCTTCGGGCGAGGGGGAGCCTCTCGGATCTGGATGAGACTGCAATCGGGGCTGACCGAGGCAGATCTTCGCCGTGCCTCACTGAATATCGACCTGAAGAGGTTCTCGTCCAACCTTCCCCTTGCCCGGGCAAGCGCAGCCTCGGCGACCTTTCGAGTGATCTTGTTTCCAAGCACTATTGCCGATGAGCTGCCCTCGCCTGAGATCTCGACCAATCCATCGATCACCTGGACCAATAGGAAGGCACCGGGCGTGACGTAGGCCCGCCTTCGCTTCTCCACCGTAGGGGATATCTCGGTCACCTCGCCGATCAGGACTGGGCCGCGTTGCCATACCTTCTCCCTGTTGTCGAAGACTGCGATATTGGCTTTGAGGGCAACTGCCCTCTCTTGGAGCTCCTCGTCCCCCACGATCCCACCGGAGTATATCTCTTCCTCGAGATTCGAGCAGTCCCCCTCAAAGGTTATGGAGCGGCGGTCGCCAGCGACCATCGCAACCCTCTTCCCGGCATAGGCCAAGACGAGGGACAGAGCTTACGCCCCCCGGGCCTCGCCCTCCGCGGCATTGAGTGTCTGGCTGAGCACCATGGATACTGTGAGCGGTCCAACACCGCCGGGAACAGGGGTGATGGCACCTGCCACATCCTTAACGGCCTCGTAGTCCACGTCTCCAACGGTCTTTCCGTCCACTCGATTGATGCCCACATCGAAGACGATCGCACCCTCTCTCACCATATCAGCCTTGATCAGGGAGGGGACGCCCGCTGCAACGACCAGTATCTCAGCACGTCTCGTATGCTCGGCAAGATCCTTGGTGAATACGTGGCATACTTGGACGGTTGCGTTTCGGTTGAGCATCATTGCTGCAAGCGGCTTTCCAACGACGTTGCTGTGGCCGACTATCACCGCCTCCTTGCCCTCGAGCTCGACTCCCAGCCGATCGAGCGCGTAAATGATGCCCTTTGGCGTGCAGGGAACGAGCCTCTCCGATCCCAGGAGGAGGGACCCCATGTTCTGGGGATGAAAGCCGTCGACGTCTTTTTCCGGGGCTATGGCGATCATCGCCTCCTTGGGGTCGAGGCCAGGCGGAAGCGGCAGCTGGAGCAAAATGCCGTGGACATCGTCCCTTGAGTTGAGTTCATCAATCGCCTTCAAAAGATCGGCCTGGCAGGAATCGGCTGGAAGGACGATGTTCTTTGAACGAATGCCGACCCTCTGACAGGCCGCATGCTTGAGGCGGATGTACATCTGGGAGGCCGGGTTCTCCCCTACTAGGATCGTTGCAAGCCCTGGCGTGATCCCACGGGCAGAAAGCCTCTCGACCCTCGCCTTGGTCTCTTTCTCCACCTCCCCTGCCATGGCCTTTCCGTCGATTATCATCCTACCCTAGCTCCGGATAGAGGGGGAAGCGACCGCATAGGGCTTTCACCCTTGCCCTGACTGAGGCGATCGTCTCCTCGTTCTTGATATCCCTGATAACCTCTGCGATCAGATCGGCGATCTCGGCCATCTCCCCCTCCAACATGCCCCGGGTGGTAACCGCGGGCGTGCCTATTCGGATGCCGCTTGTAACGAACGGGGTCCTTGGATCGAATGGGATCATGTTCTTGTTGAGCGCAATTCCCGCCCGCTCCAGGGTCTCGTCCGCCTCCTTGCCGGTGATTCCCTCCTTGAGAAGCTTGACCAGCATCAGGTGGTTGTCGGTCCCGCCGGAGACGAGCTCGAAATCGAGATCCATCAGCCTTCTAGCAAGCGCCTGGGAGTTTCTAACGATTTGGAACTGGTACTCCTTGAATTCAGGCGTCAGCGCCTCCTTGAAGGCCACGGCTTTGGCCGCTATCGTGTGCATCAAGGGCCCTCCCTGGATGCCGGGGAAGACAGCGCGGTCTATCGACTGGGCAAGCTCCTTCTTGCACATGATCACGCCGCCTCTAGGGCCGCGCAGCGTCTTGTGGGTGGTCGTGGTGACTATATCCGCATAGGGAACGGGCGATGGATGGGCTCCTGCAATGACGAGCCCTGCGATATGGGCGATATCCGCCATCATCAGGGCGCCTACCTCATCTGCCACCTCGCGCAGGGCCTTGAAGTCGATTATGCGCGGGTAGGCCGAGGCGCCGGTGACGATGATCTTCGGCGAGCAGGACTTGGCCACCTCCAGGACCTCCCCGTAGTCCAAGGCCTCCGTATCCTTGTTGACGCCATAGGGCATGACCTTGTACAGCTTGCCTGAGAAGTTGACAGGGCTTCCGTGGGTGAGGTGGCCACCGTGGTCGAGGTTCATGCCCATGATGGTATCGCCGGGCTTGATCGTGGCGAAGTAGGCGGCCATGTTGGCCTGGGATCCGCTGTGGGGCTGGACGTTTATGTGCTCTGCGCCGAAGAGGGCCTTGCATCTATCGCGGGCCAGCTCCTCTGCCTTATCAACGTAGGTGCACCCGCGATAATACCTCCTGCCAGGGTAGCCCTCGGCGTACTTGTTCGTCATAACGCAGGCCTGAGCCTCCATAACTGCTTGGCTCGTGAAATTCTCCGCCGCTATCAGCACCAGGTTATCCCTCTGCCGTTGGATCTCCCCTCTTATGGCCGCGGCAATCTCCGGATCGACGACATCCAATGAGTTCAATCAAATCACCGTGTAAGGATTTGTCCCCATGCCACAAAGGGGGCAAAATAGGTTATGGTAAATAGAGCCACGAAGCATGGGGGGCCTCTTGCGACCATACCATAAATCTTTATCCCAGGCAGTTGCAGGGATAGCGATGCTCCAACGCGCAAGGATAATAGCCGACTACCAGTTCGGGCGCGGGTCGGGAAAGGCCCTGTTTCCCGATGGCACGTCCTATCGTCTCTCTCGCACACGCCGGCTGAGGTTCCTGTTCTTTGGCGAGGAGAGGATAGCAACGCTTCGAGCGTCAGACGGCCTCTTCACGCTCAGCATCCTCGGAGCGTCCATTCTCCACGACCATCTCCCGTTCCCCCGCCTTCGTGCGGTCGTGTCAAAGGAGGCATCTCCATTCGTCGCCAAGGGGGGAAACGCATTTGCCCGCCACATAGTGGATGTCGACCCGATGATCAGGGCAGGCGACGAGGTCTTGGTGGTCGACGAGGATGACGCCCTCCTTGCGACGGGAAAGGCCGTTTTATCCCCGCTGGAGATGCTCCAGATCCGAAGGGGTGTTGCGGTCTCCGTTAGAAGCGGCGCCATGAAAGGGGATATCACCGAATCGCAGAGATCTGGCTGAACCTCTCCGCAGCCTCGACTATTGCACTGGATGCGTAGTCGACCTCCTCCTCTGTGTTGTAGCGGCCTAGCGTTATTCTTAGAGATCCGTGGCACCTCTCCGGCCCAAGGCCGATTGCCGTCAGCACATGGCTTGGCTGGAGCTTTCGAGAGGAGCAGGCCGATCCCGTGGATACGGCGATTCCCTTGGCATCCAGGTACAGGAGGAGCGACTCTCCCTCGACCTTCCCAAAGCCTAGGTTGACGTTCGACGGCAGCCGCTCTCGGGGGTGGCCGTTCAGCCAGGAGTCGTCGACGTGGGAGAGGACGAAATCTATCATGCCGTCCCTATATCTGGTGAGGCGCTCCGCCTCCTCGACCATGGACTCCTCGGCAAGCGCGCAGGCCTGGCCTAGCCCAACGATTCCTGGGACGTTCTCGGTTCCTGACCTAAGGGAGCGCTCGTGGCCTCCTCCCTGGATGATGCTCTCGATTTTGGTACCCTTTCGAACGTAGAGGGCTCCCACTCCCTTTGGGCCGTAGAGCTTGTGCCCGGAGATGGATGCGAGGTCGAGGCCGAGGCTCTCTGCGTCGAGGGGGATCTTTCCTGCCGTCTGCACGGCATCGCTGTGGAAGTAGATCTCTTTCTCCTTTGCGATCTCGCCGATCTCCTTCAAGGGCTGGATGGTTCCTACCTCGTTGTTTGCATGCATCACGGAGATGAGGATCGTCTCCGGTCCGATGGCCTTTTCGAGGGCGGCGGGCTCGACCAGTCCCTCTCGGGTAACCGGAAGGTAGGTTACCTCGAAGCCCAGGGCTTCAAGGCCTCGGCAGACCTCGAGCACTGCGGGATGCTCAATGGATGTTGTAATGATATGCCTTCCCTTCGCCCGGTTCCGGAGCGCGATCCCCTTCAGGGCGAGGTTGTCAGACTCGGTCCCGCCGCTCGTGAAGTACACCTCCTCAGGCTCCGCTCTTATGAGCGAGGCCACCCTCTCGCGAGCCTCCTCCATTCCGGCCCTCGCCTCCCTGCCGAAGGCATGAAGGCTCGAAGCATTGCCATACAGCTCCTCGAAGTAGGGAAGCATGGCCTCCAAGACCTCGGGCGCGACTGCAGTCGTCGCCGAGTTGTCCATATAGATCCTTTTCATCGCTTGTTCATCTGCCCTGATGTGGTAAATATATGGCGAAGGTAGGGAGCGAGGCCGCAGGCCGTGCCCGAAGAAGCCTTAAATATCCTCGAATCCCAGGGAATACCATGCTCTCGCCGGTCATACTGGATATAGCGGCCCTCTTAATGGGGCTCGGCCTGATTGTGAGCGTCATCTCCTCCCGGGCAGGATCCATAAGCCTTGGCGTTGGATCGGTCGCAGTTGGGCTCGTCCTCCTGTCAAGCATCCCTTCCGGCTGGGAGATAGTGGGAGTCGCCTTCTTCGGGATGATAATCGTAGCCGGCCTATGGATGATCTTTCAGGGAGTCAGGGAGATGCGCAGCTGAATTCTCTAAATCCAAAAAATAAAAAAATAGGCCCCGATGAGGGGGATGCCTCTTATTCACGATGCCTGCGAGAACGGCGTTGCCATCACATATCCGGGAGTCAGGGTCAGATAGTAGGTCCCGGCCATCGGCATATCGTCGGCCCCAACAGGTCCCTTGAAGCCTACGTCGCAGATCCCGGTCGCGCTCGTGTCGGCGTGGTACTCGCTCCTTGCCGCGGTTGATGGGTCAAGCTTGTATATCTTCGTCTGGCCGTTCGCGTAGTAGATCATGCCGCCTTTCACTGCCATCCCCTCTATCGACCTCGTCCGGTCGGTGAATATCTGGGTGATCGCCCCGCCGCCGTTCCTCACCCGATAGATGGTTGCCGGGATGTGGTTGCCTGAGCTCAAGAGGAGGTTTCCGTCGGTGTCAAAGGCGAAGTCGCCTGCCCAGTAGCCGCCCACGTTAGAGAGCCTGACCTCGTAGAATTGGGTTGCGCTGCCGTCGCTCTCCAGCTTGTATATCTTTCCGTTTGCAGAAGCGCCGGTTGCCTCGCTGAAGTAGAGGCGCACGTCTCCTGCGTTATCCTTGGCGAAGGCTATGTCCCTTACGTAGGTGTTATGGGTGTAGACGACCTGCTCTGAAGACCAGCCCGAGCCCGTGTAGGCTACGAGATAGATCTTCTTCTCGTTGGCATTGACGAAGTAGAGCTTCTCGGGAATCCCGGGGTGGAAGGTGAAGCTGTGCAGACTGCCGCGAGCCCTCGTGTAAAATGGCGTCCCAGCCGAGTTTGCATAGCGTGCGTAGAAGACCGCGCCTGGGTTCGCATCAGAGTCTGCGAAGTATACGTCTATAGAGGGTCGAAACTGAGCGATGTCGGAGGATGCTATCTGGCTCATCTCCTGCGCCTGTGCACCGGCGATCTGCCCGGTTGTTGCAAGCTTGGCGGAGGCGGGAAGCGCCAGGCAGAGCAGGGCTAGGAGGATTGCGAGATAGACTGGCCCACGGCTTCTGCCCTCGAAGATAGATGATGTTCTCATAATGGATCCACTCTCCTTTCCCCTCTATATTTGGCAGCTTCATTACTTAACCATTTCCAGCGGCGGTCCATGCCTATGGGAAACGCTTATATGGCGGATACCCTATCTTCCTCCGCTGGCTTGGGGTCATAGGGTAGCCTGGTATCCTACAGGACTGGGGGTCCTGTGACCGGCGTTCAAATCGCCGTGACCCCATTCTCTTTTGGGATCTGAGTTTTGGTCTAGCTTGACAACTTTTGCATGGGACGCAAATCGACAGTATTACATAGCGATACTTTAATACATCTTTAAGTTATACATCATCATCATCAGCCTTATATTGATATTAGTATCAGACGATGTTCAGTATCATCAACATGAGAAATTTGGCCAAAATGCTGAATAAAAAACATGCAATGGAATTACGGCATCGGCTAGATGCGGAATAAAAGCGTCACTGCAGGAGACTTGAAATAAATGGATCAACCACAACTGAGCTGGATCACCAATTTCATCTGGGGCATAGCCGACGATGTGCTGCGAGACCTCTACGTCCGGGGCAAGTACCGTGACGTCATTCTGCCGATGACGGTTATCCGACGCCTTGATGCTGTGCTCGAACCGACGAAGCAGGCTGTCCTCGATCTCAAGTCCACGCTTGACCAGCAAGGCATCGTCCATCAAGATCCTGCACTCAGGCAGGCGGCGAAACAAGCATTCTACAACACCTCGAAATTCAGGCTCGCCGACCTGCGAGCCCGGGCCAGCCGCCAGCAGCTAGAGGCAGATTTTCGAGACTATCTAGACGGCTTCTCGCCCAATGTCCAGGAGATCCTCGACAACTTCGAGTTTCAAAACCAGATCCCGCGGCTCTCCAAAGCCGATGTACTCGGGACTCTCATCGAGAAATACCTCGATCCTTCCATCAACCTTAGCCCTCACCCCGTTCTGAACGGCGATGGGAGCGCTCGCCTGCCAGGGCTCGACAACCATGCTATAGGAACTATCTTCGAGGAGCTATTGAGGCGCTTCAACGAGGAGAACAACGAGGAAGCCGGTGAGCATTGGACACCGCGTGATGCAGTCAAGCTAATGGCCAAGCTGCTCTTCCTGCCCATTGCGGACAAGATTGAGTCGGGCACCTACCTGATCTACGACGGCGCCTGTGGGACCGGCGGCATGCTGACGGTGGCAGAGGAGACGCTTTTGCAGCTTGCAAGCGAGCAAGGCAAGCAGGTAGCCACACACCTATATGGCCAGGAGATCAATCCCGAGACCTATGCCATCTGCAAGGCGGACCTCTTGATCAAGGGTGAGGGAAAGGCGGCAGATAATATAGTTGGCGGGCCCGAGCACTCGACTCTCTCAAACGATGCCTTCCCCTCGCTAGAGTTCGATTTCATGCTATCCAATCCGCCCTACGGGAAGAGCTGGAAGAGCGACCTGGAGCGAATGGGTGGCAAGAAGGGCGTCAAGGATCCGCGTTTCCTCTTCTCCCACAACGGCGAAAACGAGTACTCTCTGCTCACCCGTTCGAGCGACGGCCAGATGGTGTTCCTGGCCAATATGATCAGCAAGATGAAGCACATCACAAAGCTTGGAAGCCGGATCGCCGAGGTCCATAACGGAAGCTCGCTATTCACCGGCGATGCCGGCCAGGGCGAGAGCAACATCCGCCGCTGGATAATCGAGAACGATTGGCTTGAGGCAATCGTCGCCCTGCCGCTTCACATGTTCTACAACACCGGCATTGCGACATATATCTGGGTTCTAACCAACCGCAAGCCCGAACATCGCAAGGGCAAGGTGCAGCTGATCGATGCCACGCAGTGGTATAAGCCTCTTCGAAAGAACCTAGGGAAGAAGAACTGCGAGCTATCCGAAGAGGATATCCAGCGGATCTGCCAGACGTTCATATCCTTCGAGGAGACGGCGCAGTCGAAGATCTTCCAGAACTCCACATTCGGCTACTACAAGGTTATGGTCGAGAGGCCTCTTCGATTGAGGGGCATCGATCCCGAGCGCGCCTACAAGCCAGCGGAGATCAAAGATCTGAAAGATAACCACGAACGAGACGAGAAGGCCCCGCCGGTCATCAAGAAGATCCACAAGAAGGGCACCGCCCCAGACCCATTGCGAGGGCTTTTTTCGGTCACTATCAAAAGCAAGCGCGCAGTTGTCGAGTACGAGCCCGACGCCGACCTGCGTGATGCCGAGCAAGTTCCCCTCCTCGAAGAAGGCGGCATCGAGGCCTTTATCAAGCGTGAGGTGCTGCCGTATGCCCCTGACGCTTGGTATGTTCCGGATAGCGTCAGGATCGGCTACGAGATCAGCTTCACCCGCTACTTCTACAAACCACAGCCGCTGCGGACGCTCGATGAGATCCGCGCCGACATACTGGCGCTTGAGAAGGAGACAGAGGGGCTGTTAGGCGAGATCATAGGTGGGGCCTATCCATGAGCGCTGTGCCACCCTTATCTGAAGGCCAGATAGAGGCTATAGCTCACCTGCTTGGCGAGTGCGGTTCTGGCTCGGATATTACACGCGTTCTTAGTGATCGCGGTCTCATGGACAAGTCGGGTCATTCTACGAAATGGCGGCGCTTGTATTGGATTTTCTTGGACACTCAGCAAACCCATGGATGTTCCAACCTTGTGCTTGATTTCATCCAGGCATTTTTGACTCCTGCTCGTTTTGTAGGGCGTAAGGATGAGTTTGAGGAACATCGCAGTAAACTCAATGAGATACTGTTGTTCTCTGGGATAGAGTTCGGCTCCGACGGTCAGTTCAGACAAAAAGATCCGGCAAAGACTCTGGACGAAGCAGAACGGCGAGTCCAGACCATCCGGAGCAAGTTTCAAGGCAGGCGAATTCATCCCGAGGTTCTCAAGTACTGCCGAACTGAACTGATGCAGGAAAACTACTTTCATGCGGTATTCGAAGCCACGAAAGGCTTAGCTCAGCGAATCCGCGACATGTCAGGTATTCAAGCTGACGGCGCAGCCCTTGTTGATCTAGTTTTCTCAATTGAGCGTCCCATACTCGCCTTCAACACGCTGCAAACCGATACCGAGAAGTCGGAACACAAGGGATTCGCTGCATTGCTCAAGGGCTGTTTCGCCGCCGTTCGCAATCCTTTGGCGCATGAGCCGAAAATTTTCTGGGAGGGAGAGGATGATGCAGCAGATTACTTGTCTTTAATCTCACTGCTTCATCGAAAGCTGGACGACTGCGTGCCGACTCGGATCGGGGGCAAGTAACATGATCTCCGATCTCAAATCCTATCCCGTGTACAAGAACTCCGGCGTGCCTTGGCTGGGCGACCTGCCGGAGGGGATCGACGAGACGGACGAAGCCTTGGAGGAGGAAGCATGACTTGCAATCGGGATAATGACTACCTCGCTGGCCAAGTGCGCGAGCTGTGCAAGCTGCCGCATGAAACCGAGTGGGTAGAGTTCAAGGTCAACCAGAGCGATCCTGAGACCATTGGCGAATACATCTCGGCCCTCTCCAATGCAGCGGCTCTTAATGGCAAGGAATACGCTCATCTCGTCTGGGGGGCCGAGGACGAAACGCACGTCATTGTTGGTACGAGCTTTTCACCGTCAGGGGCCAAGAAGGGCAATGAGCCGCTGGAGACCTGGCTTTTGCGCTTGCTCACACCGAAAATTCACTTTCGCTTCTTCGAGCTGATCCTGGAAGGCCGGCCGGTGGTGTTGCTGGAGATTGGTCGCGCCTTCCGGCACCCAGTGCGCTTTAAGAGTGAGCCCTTCATTCGCGTCGGTGAGGTGAAAAAGCCTCTCAAGGATGCACCTGATCGCGAGCGGGAGCTATGGCGCATCCTCGACCGGACGCCTTTCGAGGAGATGCTTGCACTCGAGCATGTCACCTCAGATGAGGTATTACGACTGCTGGACTATCCGTCCTACTTTGACTTGTTGGAACAGCCTCTGCCCGCCAACCGAGATGGGATACTTGAAGCCCTTAGCAATGATAATTTGATTCATGCTTGCGACGCTGGCGGCTGGAACATCACAAATCTCGGGGTAATTTTGTTTGCAAAGAGGCTTAGAGACTTCCCAAAGCTGGAGCGAAAAGCCATGCGGGTCATTCAATACCGCAGTGCTGGTCGCATCGATACGCTTAGGGAACGGGTTTGCAGCAAGGGCTATGCTAGCGGCTTTGCCGGATCGATAGGTTACATCAACAGTCTGCTGCCTGCAAACGAGGTGATTGGGCAAGCCTTGCGAAAGACCGTGCCCATGTTCCCCGAGTTGGCAGTGCGAGAACTGGTAGCGAATGCCCTCATACACCAGGACTTCTTTGTAACCGGTGCCGGGCCGATGGTGGAGATCTTCGAGGACCGCATCGAGATCACGAATCCCGGCGAGCCATTGGTAGATACACAGCGTTTCGTAGACACGCCGCCGAAGTCTCGAAACGAGCAGCTGGCTTCGATGATGCGGCGATTCCGCATCTGTGAGGAACGTGGCAGCGGTATCGACAAGGTCGTTTTTCAGGTGGAATTGTTTCAGCTTCCTGCCCCGCTCTTCGAAGTGCCCGAGGGATTTACGCGAACCGTCCTGTTTGCCCATAAGCCACTTACTGCCATGGATAAGGACGATCGCGTTCGGGCTTGCTATCTGCACGCATGTTTGAAGTACGTGATGCGGGATTTCCTGACAAACACATCTCTTCGAAAGCGCTTTGGAATTGAGGAGCACAACCGCTCGACCGTCTCGCGGCTCATTCGGGAGGCTTTAGAGGCTAAAGCGATCGTCTGTTATGATCCTTCGGCAGCGCCAAAGCTGCGCAAATACGTGCCGTGGTGGGCTGCGCCTCAAGGCAAGGAGGGTCGGCCATGAGGTCGGTACTTGATGGGTACTTGATGGGACGATGCCATATTCATAAGGGAGATCTTGATGAATGCCAGCTTGATACTGGTTTACCTCTTAGATCCGTACTTGATGGCTACTTGATCAAGAATCTTTTAGGGCTTTGGACGAGGGGGCAAGTTGAATGAGAACCGATACCAGTGAACGAGGCCTTGAGCGGCTGATCTGCATCGGTATGACCGGCTTGCCCTGCGATACGGGGGCCGGGCCTGTGCAAGAGTGGCCGCTTGTCTCTGGCAAAGGCTGGATCTGCGGCGCGCCCGAGGACTATGACCGCGGGTATTGCATAGACCTGGCGCAGCTTTCGGCCTTCCTGCAGGAGACCCAAGCAGAGGCGGCCGAGGAGCTAGACCTAGGCCAGGACGGCCCTGCACGGCGCAAGTTCCTCTCACGCCTGCAAGGAGAGATCAGCAAGCGCGGCATAATCGACGTGCTGCGCAATGGGATCAAGGACGGGCCGCACGACCTCGACCTCTTTTACGGCAAGCCGTCGCCGGGCAATGAGACGGCAACGGCACTCTATGCTCAGAATCGCTTCAGCGTCACCCGTCAGCTCGGCTATAGCCGGGACGAGTCCCATAGGGCGCTTGACCTCGCTCTCTTCATCAACGGGCTGCCGGTCTTCACATTCGAGCTCAAGAACAACCTGACCAAGCAAACGGCAGCAGACGCGGTACAAGAGTACATGCTCGACCGCGACCCGCGAGAGAAGCTCTTCGAGTTCGGCCGCTGCATAGCCCACTTTGCGGTGGATGATACCGAGGTCCTCTTTTGCACTCATCTCAAGGGCAAAGCATCATGGTTCCTGCCCTTCAACCAGGGCTGGAATGATGGAGCCGGAAACCCCCCCAATCCTGAGGGGCTCAAGGCAGACTTCCTGTGGAAACGGATCCTCACCCGCGAGAGCCTCACCGATATTATCGAGAACTACGCCCAAGTTGTGGAGGAGAAGGATTCAAAGACCGGCAAGAAGTCCCGGAAGCTAATCTTCCCGCGCTATCACCAGCTCGATGTAGTAAGAAACCTCTTGAGCCACGCAGCCGAGAACGGGGCAGGCAAGCGGTATCTCATCCAGCACTCGGCAGGAAGTGGCAAATCCAACTCCATCGCCTGGCTCGCCCACCAGTTGATCGGATTACAGAGGGATGGCAAGCCCGTCTTCGACTCGATCATCGTTGTCACCGATAGGCGCATACTTGACCGGCAGATTCGGGACACCATCAAACAGTTCACTCAGGTGAAGGCGACAGTCGGCCACGCTGAACATTCGGAAAATCTCCGGAATTTCATCGAGGGCGGCAAGAAGATAATCATCTCTACCATCCAGAAGTTCCCGTTCATATTGGAAGAGATTGGAGCAGAGCACCGAGGGCGAAGGTTCGCTATCATAATCGACGAGGCGCACTCAAGCCAGGGGGGCCAGTCTTCGACTGCATTGAACAGGGCTCTCTCTGAGTTCGGCGATGACGATGAGGACGAGACCTTCGAGGACCATATCAATCGAATCATGAAGGCGAGAAAGCTCCTCCCTAACGCCAGCTACTTCGCCTTCACAGCAACGCCAAAGAACAAGACGCTCGAGATCTTTGGCGACCCATACGAGGCTGGCGGTGTCATCAAGCACCGGCCGTTTCATAGCTACACCATGAAGCAAGCGATCCAGGAAGGCTTCATCCTAGACGTGCTGGCACACTACATACCGGTCAAGAGCTACTACAGGCTGGTCAAGAAGATCGAGGATGATCCTCAATTCGACACACGAAAGGCGCAGAAGAAGTTGCGCCGGTTCGTCGAGAGCGACGATCATGCAATCCGCCTCAAGGCCGAGATCATGGTAGACCATTTTTATGAGCAGGTGATCGATTTTGGGAAGATCGGTGGTCAGGCGCGGGCAATGGTAGTGACGAGCGGAATCGAGCGGGCTATCCAGTATTTCCTCGCCTTCCAGGCCTATTTGCGGGAACTCAAAAGCCCCTATCGCGCCATCGTCGCCTTTTCGGGGGAGCATGAGTATGCTGAAACCAAGGTCACCGAGGCGTCGCTTAACGGCTTTCCATCGAGCCGTATTGCCGATAAGATCCGCGAGGATCCTCATCGCTTCCTGATCTGCGCCGACAAGTTTCAAACAGGCTACGACGAGCCGCTCTTGCATACTATGTATGTGGATAAGATTCTCTCGGGTGTGAAGGCGGTTCAGACGCTCTCGCGCCTGAACCGTGCCCATCCAAAGAAGCATGACACCTTCGTATTGGACTTCATGAACGACGCAGATACAATCCAAAAGGCCTTCGAGCCCTACTACCAGACGACGATCCTTGCTGAGGAGACCGACCCAAACAAGCTCCACGACCTGCAGGCTGATCTGGATGGTTATCAGGTATATGCACCCGAGCATGTGGACGAGTTCGTGCAGCTCTACTTGGGCGGGGCCGACCGTGAGCAACTGGACCCGATTCTCGATGCCTGTGTTGCGGACTATAAAGACCTGAACGAAGATGGGCAGGTGGACTTCAAGGGAAAGGCCAAGGCCTTCTTGCGCACCTATGGATTCCTCTCCTCGATTCTGCCTTTCACAAACGCCATGTGGGAGAAGCTCTCGATCTTCCTGAACTTCCTTGTGCCAAAGTTGCCAGCTCCGAAGGAGGAGGACCTCTCGAAGGGCATCCTGGAGGCGATAGACATGGACAGCTACCGGGTTGAGAAGCAGTCGGCCATGAGTATCCTGCTCAGTAATGGGGGCGAGGAGATCATGCCCGTTCCCACAAGCGGGGGTGGAAGCAAGTCCGAGCCCGAGCTCGAGCTGCTCTCTAACATCATCAAAGCCTTCAACGAACAGTTCGGCAATATCAACTGGACCGATGCCGACCGTGTGTACAAGCTCATCACCGAGGAGATTCCAGCCATGGTGGCGGAGGACAGCGCCTATCAGAATGCACGAAGGCAATCTGACATGCAGAACGCCCGCATTGAGCACGACAATGCGCTGGACCGGGTTATGAATGCGCTTCTGAGAGACGACACAGAGCTTTACAGGCATTTCATGGATAACGAATCGTTTCGACGCTGGCTAAAGGATACCGTCTTCTCGCTGACCTATGAGGGCACGGTAAAGGCCACATAGTGGAGTGAACCCCCTTGGGTAGACAGTGAGTTAAGCAATGTGAACCAAATGGAGAAATCACATGACGAATGAAGTGATATTGAAATCGGTTGGAGTTTCGATGACCTCTCTTCAGCTCGCGGTCGCATTAAGGATCATCATGAGGGATTCTCTGGGACAATCGCTATTCGATGATGGCGTATTCAAGAACTTCAGAAAATTCCAACCCATAACGAATTCACGACCGACGAGATGCCAAAATTGAAGCAAGAATTACGCTAACGACCACCCCAACTCGGTGAAACAGCAACCAGATATTGTCCTCTTCGACCTCCCCCCATGGTTAAATAGGACCTCCTTCCCATGACCGCCCCCGCCTGGACCCCAAAGTACGCCCTGACCCCCGTCATCCTCCAGGGCCTGATGCAGATCAAGGCAGCCTGCGCCCTGGTGGACCACACGCCACTTACACCGGCCGCTGAAGCCGAGCTAAGAAGCCTTGCCCGCGTCAGGGCAGCCCACTTCTCGACCTTCATCGAAGGAAACCGGCTGTCACTGGACGAGGCAGAAAGGGTCATCGACGACGAGAGCTTCAGCATCCAGGGCAGGGAGAGGGACGTCGGCGAGGTTAGAAGCTACTGGCACGCCCTCTTGCGCGTCGAGGAATGGGCCAAAAAGAAGAAGCCTCTGACCGAAGATATGATCCGCAAGCTTCACGGCATGGTCGAGCGCGGCCCGAAGGCTAAGCCATCGCCTTACAGGGACGGCCAGAACGCCATAAGAGACTCGTCTACAGGCAGTCTGATCTATCTGCCGCCGGAGGCAAATGACGTCCCCGGCCTGATGGCCTCGATGGTCAAGTGGGCTAGCAAGGCGGAGGCCGATGGGCTGCCCGCGCCTCTGATAGCCGGGCTGATACACTACCAGTTCGTGACCATCCACCCCTACTACGACGGAAACGGCAGGACGGCCCGCCTGCTCGCAACCTTCATCCTTCACCGGGGCGGCTTTGGCCTGAACGGATTCTTCTCCCTGGAAGAGCACTACGCTCGCGATCTGCAGGGCTACTACCAAGCCTTATCCACTCACCCTCATCATAACTACTACTTCGGACGGAGCGAGGCTGACTTGACCTCCTGGCTGGAGTACTTCATCCGGACCCTGGCAGAGGTCTTCGAGGCTGCAAGGCAGAAGGCCCTCAGATGTGCAGAGCAGAAAGTTCCTGCAGAGCCCGAGGAGCTGCGCTGCCTGGACCACAGGGCCAGAAGGATCTTGGGGCTGTTCGCCACAAAGGAGAATATCACTTCCGCAGACGTGGCAGTTGAGCTTGCCCTCTCCGAGAGGATGGCCAGAAATCTGCTGAGGGCCTGGGTGGACGAGGGCTGGCTGGAGGTGGCAGATTCCTCAAGACGGGCACGAAGCTATCAGTTATCGGCAATTTATCGGCAATACATCGGCAGCTTATCGGCAATGCCAAGAGGGGGAGATAAAAACGACGTCTGACTATTCCGAGCTTTGCCTGATCGAGCAGCCCGCAATCTCCCTCTTTCGGGACTTGGGCTGGCAGGCGGTCAACTGCTTCCACGAGGTCTATGGCTCAGGAGGAACTCTGGGCAGGGAGAACTCCGGCGAGGTGGTCCTGGTTTCAAACCTCCTCTCGGAGGAGAAGAGCCAAAATCCCGTGATCCCATCCGAGGCGGTCCTCTTCATCATTGAGGAGATGATACATGGGCGAAGCGCCCTGAATCTCCCCCAAGCAAATCGGGTGATCTATCGACTCCTGAAAGACGGCGCCAAGATCATCCTCCAGTCCAATAAAGAAGGGCGGAAAATTGGGGCCGAGACCAAGTCTGGAGATCAACCATAACCTGCCTGAGGAGAGAACAACGCATGAGCAAAACAGTCTTTAACAAAGTTGATTACGATCTTGACACGCTGGTGAATAACGTCGCTCTCGGCGAAATTGGTCTGCCTGACATTCAGCGACCCTTCGTCTGGAAGAACGCCAAGGCGCGTGACCTATTCGATTCCATGTACAAGGGCTACCCTGTGGGCTACCTGTTGTTCTGGCAGAATGGGACGTCCTGGAATAAGGAGCGCACAATCGGCACCGACAACAAGCAGAAGACACCGCGCCTGGTCATTGTGGATGGCCAACAGCGTCTGACATCCTTGTATGCTGTCATCAAGGGTGTGCCGGTGTTGCGCGAGAACTTCAAAACCGAGCGCATTGAGATCGCCTTCAATCCCGTGGAAGAGAAGTTTGAGGTGGCCGACGCGGCCATCCGTCGTGACAAGTCGTTCATCCATGACATCTCTGCAGTGTGGAGTGAGGATGCTAAGATCACGCGGATTATTAAAGAGTATCTTGATAATCTTCGGACCGTGCGTGAGGTAACTGAAGCCGAGGAATTGGCTATTGAAGACCGAATTCTGAAACTGCAAGGGTTGCTGAGTTTCCCTTTTACGGCGCTTGAACTGGCCTCCGATATCGATGAAGAAGCAGTATCTGATGTATTTGTTCGCATCAACAGCAAAGGCACGCCCTTGAATCAGGCCGACTTTATTCTCACCCTGATGTCGGTGTTTTGGGATGAAGGGCGGGCAGCTCTGGAGGAGTTCTGCCGCGAATCCCGTAAACCTTCGAAAGGCGCGGCATCACCGTTCAACTATTTTATCGAGCCGTCGCCAGATCAATTGTTGCGAGTCGGCGTAGGCATCGCATTCAAACGCGCTCGATTGAAGTATATATATTCAATTTTGCGTGGCAAGGATCTGGAAACCGAGAAGTTCAGTGAAGAGCGTCGTGAGCAGCAATTTGAACTACTCAAGGATGCTCAGCAGCGAGTTCTTAATCTGCAATACTGGCACGACTTTATGAACTGCATTCGTCAGGCAGGTTTTCGCAGCGGCAAGATGATCAGCTCTCAGAACAACCTCTTGTTCTCCTATATGCTTTATCTGATCGGCCGCACCGAGTATAATGTGAAGGAATCTGATTTGCGCCAGGTTATAGCACGCTGGTTTTTCATGTCGGCAGTGACCGGACGCTTTACTGGCTCGCCGGAATCGGCCATGGAGTTTGATCTGGCTCGGCTGCGTGATGTAAACACGGCCGATGGCTTTGTGAAGATGCTTAACAATATCTGCGATATAACGCTCACAAATGATTTTTGGGCGGTGTCGCTACCCAACGATTTGGCAACCTCATCGCCGCGCAGCCCCTCGCTGTTTGCTTATCATGCGGCCCTTGTCCTCCTGGATGCGCGGACGCTGTTCTCCAAGATCAAAGTGGCCGATCTGCTGGATCCGTCCATTAGCGCTACTCGCAGCGCCGTGGAGCGGCATCACCTCTTCCCCAAGGGCTATTTGAGTAAGCTGGGCATTAACGCCGTCCGCGATACCAACCAGATCGCAAACTATGCCCTGGTTGAGTGGGGCGACAATTCAGATATATCAGACCAAGAACCGTCGGATTATCTGCCAGAGATGAGAGCGCGATTAGGCCAGGCGGAACTCGAACGTATGTATCGCCTGCACGCCCTGCCTCCCAACTGGGAACATCTAGAGTTTCGCGATTTCCTGGAAAAGCGTCGCGAGCTTATGGCCCAAGTTATCGCCGAAGGCTATGCGACCCTTATAGCTGGAGAAATCGAAGACGATACAACAGCTGTAGAGTTTGATCTGTCGCGGGTGATTATAAATGGCGAATCGGAAGATTTGGAGTTCAAATCCACCCTGCGCACTAATCTGCATACTGGCAGTAGAGATCCGCGCATGGAGTTAGCTGTACTTAAAACTCTGGCAGGATTTTTGAACACCAACGGCGGCACGCTCGTGGTGGGTGTCTCCGATGATGGAAGCCCCGTAGGTATCAAGGTGGATGAATTTGACAATGAAGATAAGATGAACCTGCATCTGGTGAATATCGTCAAGGCACGCATGGGGATACAGGCAGTGACAAGCCTCCATGTCCGTTTTGATGATCATGACGACAGCCGCGTGATGGTTGTCAAATGCCGAAAAGCCCCCACACCAATATTCCTGAAAGATGACAACACAGAACGCTTTTTCATTCGAACAGGACCATCCACGACCGAACTTAGCCCCAGCCAGACCCAGGACTACATCAAACAAAGATTTGACGTATGACCCACACAGAATATTCTGAACTCTCCCTAGTGGGTCGTGATTCTGAAATAGGTTGGAGTTTCTATAACCCGTTTATAGCTTGCGATCTCATGTAAAATTTCTTGTTACAAGAAACCTAACCACAAAGG
>CAZWDT010000028.1:0-35373 GCA_964632755.1 uncultured Methanotrichaceae archaeon | reverse complement strand
TGCTTGAAAAAGAGCTCGTGCCTGCTGGATTCAGGGTAGAGCGAGAGCGGGTGGGAGATGTGTTCGTTGCAAACAGGGTAAAGGACGATGGAGCGGTTCTCGGAGTCGAGAGGAGCGGCCACTTCTTCCTCCCGGAGTTCCAGTACTCGGACGATCCCTTCTCTATGAGCTTAGCGCTCGCCGAGATCGTATCTGGCGGGGAGAAGCTCTCAGACCTCGCAGACGAGATACCCGACTATCCATACAAGCAGGTGAGCATCCCCTGCCATGCGAGCATACCAGATGTCATGAAGGCGCTTCTTGAGCGGCTATCGTCGCTTCGGCCCGATACCACGGACGGGATCAAGATCACGACTGAGACATACACCATCCTCATCCGGCCCTCCAATACCGAGCCGCTTGTCAGGCTCTACATCGAGACCGCGGGTGGCGATATGGCGGAGCTATTGGAGCGATATAAGGGATACGTCATGGAGGCGGTGAAGGCCTGCGGGTGAAGGGGAAGGCGGATGTCATGGTCTGCTGTCGGATGATGCGAGAGGCGTAATGGACGGCAAGAATCTACATGCTATAGATAGCGAGCGGTACCAGTTTCCAGGATCATATAAACTCCGGTATGAAACCTCTTCGACAAGAACAGAATAATCCCGCTAAGGACAATCCAGATCTGATAGGATATATGAAGACGGATCTATTTGTATGATCTGTACCATCGCTCATACATTTTATGACTCTCGAAGCAGTGAAGCACATAGATCTTATCTCCTTTGATCTCGCAAACGATCCTCGCTTGTTTGGTCACCTTTTCTACATGGCAAGGGATCCCGTGCTTCATCCGTTTGCGGGGAGGCACCACTATCATCTTCTCTAAGCGTTTCATAAAAAGGATCTTCAGCTCCTGCGGTAGATTCTCGAGCTCCTTTTTTGCATAATCTGAGAAGACGAGGTCCATAGATCGTTAGGACTCAGGCTCAAGGATCTTTTTTATCTCTTCAAATGAATGGGTCTCGGCCTTTCCGGCTTCCAGCTCGCCCATCTCCGTCATAACCCCTCTATGTACCAACATCAGCTCTTCTTCCTCTATAATCCGCTTATATGCCATTATAGCCTGACGTATGACCTCCGTCCGATTTCCCGCATAGCCTTTCTCGATGATGCTTTTTATAGCAACTTCGTACGGAGCCCCAAGATTAATATTCATAGTTCATCATCCTACGCATATTAAATGAACATTGAAGTACATAAGGATTGCTCATGCCATCATCCATCATTGTCCATTACCCCACCAACCCCCCTAGTCCACATGCGATATACAGGTCCAGTGGTAGTAGCCAAAGATCGCAGTCCCCGTGACCTGATCGTACTCATCGAGCTCAAAGCCGCAGATCTGGCAGACCTCCCCGTCGGGCACCTCGATCTCGGCGTCGTTGCAGAGGACAACAAGCATGGACCGGTGTATTGGTTCGTGAAGGATAAAACCCTTTTCCCAGCGGAAGAGACCATCTAATCGATACATTCATAACGCCCCGATCCACCCTACTCTCCTATCCGAGGTGTAGGTTATTGAAGATAATCGGTCTTGCCGACGACGAGGTGGATAAGGATCTCAGAGCCGCAGGCATTGGAATGTCTGTTGCCGAGGCTCGCTCCATCGCCGCCGTCCTGGGGAGGGATCCCACCCTTCCTGAGCTGTTCAACTATGATGCCATGTGGTCCGAGCACTGCTCGTACAAGAGCAGCCGGGCAACGCTCAAGGAGTTCCTTCCAACCGACGGCCCAAACGTCGTCATGGGTCCTGTTGAGGATGCCGGCATCGTTGCCATTGACGACGAGTGGTGCGTCGTGATATCCCACGAGAGCCACAACCACCCAAGCCAGATCCTGCCAAACGAGGGCGCGGCAACCGGGATAGGCGGAATCGTCCGGGATGTAAACTGCATGGGGGCAAAGGTTGTTGCAACTGCCGACCCCTTAAGGTTCGGCGATCCCTATGGCCCTTCCGCCAACAAGGTCCGCTGGGTTGCCGAAGGGGTGGTAGACGGCATCTGGCAGTATGGTGACGCCTTGGGAGTCCCCATCATGGCCGGGGATATCGTATTCGACGAGAGCTTCGACAACAACTGCCTGGTGAACGTCGTTGCAATAGGCGTTGTAAAGAAGGACGAGATCATCCGCTCCCGCGCTCCATTGGGGGCTGGGGAGGGTGGTTATGACGTGATCCTCGTCGGAAAGCCCACCGACTCATCCGGCCTTGGCGGCGTCATCTTCGCTTCAGAAGCCCTTCGCGAGGAGGAGGAGGCAACAAATCGGGGCGCTGTCCAGATACCGGATCCGTTCCTGAAGAACATCCTCTTCAAGGCAAACGAGGACCTATTCCGCCTCGTCCGCGAGAAGGGCGTCGAAATCGGCTTCAAGGACCTCGGAGGCGGGGGCTTCACCTGCGCCTCTTCAGAGATGGGAGCTGCCGGCGGCTTCGGCATGGAGCTAGACCTCGACCTCATGCACACAGCAGGGGAGTTTCCACCTGAGGTCCTCTGCATCGCAGAGACCCAGGAGCGATTCCTCATAATCTCCCCGCCCGAGCACCGCGAGAGGATCCTCGAGATCTACAACAAGGACTGGGACCTTCCCGGGGCTGCGGGCGCAAGGGCGAGCGTCGTTGGAAAGATCTGCACACACGATCGTTATATTGTGAGGTACAAGGGCGAGAAGGTCATCGATGTGCCGATCCAGCACCTAACTGGCGGCATCAGATACGAGAGGGAGGCGCGCCCAAGGAAGATCGATCTCTTTGAGCCCGATCTCGTGATGCCAGAGGATATGAACGCCGTCATGCTGAAGCTTCTCTCCTCGCCGAACATCGCATCGAGGGAGCACGTCTACCGCTACTACGATACCGAGGTCCAGGGAAACGCCCGAATCCGGCCTGGCGAGGCAGACGCAGGCCTCATCGTCCCAGTCAGGGGAAAGGAGTTTGGAATCGCTCTAGCCGTTGACGCAAATCCCTTCTACGGTCGAATCAGCCCCTACTGGGCAGGAGCCACAGCTGTAGCTGAGGCCATGAGAAACGTCGCTTGTATCGGGGCCACCCCATCGACCCTCACCGATTGCCTCAACTTCGGAAATCCCGAGAAGCCTGAAGCCTTCTGGGAGTTCCGAGAGGCCGTAAGGGGGCTTGCCGACTCGGCAAAGAGGCTCTGGATGAAGGGATACCCGGGACAGCCTGTTCCCATAGTCTCCGGAAACGTGAGCTTCTATAACGAGGCAAAAGAGGGCTCGATCGATCCCTCGCCTGTTGTCGCCTGCGTTGGGATCATTCTCGATGCCGATAAGGCGGTCACTATGGAGCTAAAGGAGGCAAAAGACAGGATCTACCTGATCGGAAGGCGCTATGACGAGCTTGGCGGATCCGAGTACTACAGGGAGATCTTTCATGAGACCGGCGCAAACGTCCCCCAGGTGAGGTTCGACGAGGAGAGGGCGATGATCCACGCAACGATCGACGCAATCGACCGCGGCCTTGCAGTCTCCGCCCACGATATATCCAATGGCGGCCTTGCCATAAGCACTTCTGAGATGGCGATAGCCCAAGAGGTCCGCCTCGGCCTCGACCTGGAGATCGATGGATGTGGCGACGCGTCCCTTTCGTCAGACAGGCTCCTATTCTCGGAGTCCTCGGGAATCCTTTTGGAGGTTCCAGAAGAGAGGGCACCCGAGCTCGAGGAGCTGATCAGAAGCTTTGACCTCGAGCCGTTCGACCTTGGAGCTGTCACGATTGATGCGAGGCTCGTCATCAAGAGGCGGGGGGCGCCACTCGTAGACCTTGACCTTGCCGAGGCGAGGGATGCTTGGACCTTGGGCCTTGTGGAGGCGATTGAATGAGAATCGCTGTTATTCAGTTTCCGGGAACCAACTGCGAACACGAGACGCTGGTTGCCGTAAGGGATGCGAGGATGGATGGAGAGATCTTTCGATGGAACCGGCCAGAGCAAGAGCTCTCTCTGTTCGACGGCTACATCGTTCCCGGCGGGTTCTCCTACCAGGACCGTCTTCGAGCAGGCGTCATCGCCTCCAAGGAGCCGGTTATGGCAACCCTCAAGGAGGAGGCAGCAGAGGGCAAGCCGGTAATAGGCATATGCAACGGGTTTCAGATACTGGTCGAGTCGGGAATGCTTCCGGGATCTGGCGAGATCAGCCTCGCCCTTGCCCAGAACGTCATGGTTAAGGGAGGAAGGATCGTTCGCCGGGGCTACTACTGCAGCTGGACGACTCTCAGGCACGAGTCGCTTCCCCGCCGCTCATCCGGAAGCTTCCTCCTAGACGGCGGCGCCCTCCTGCAGATGCCGATCGCTCACGCCGAAGGAAACCTCGTCACGGCAAAAGAGGGACTCATCCAGGAGCTCAACGATGAGGACCAGGTGATATTTCGATACTGCAATTCCTCGGGCACCGCCGTCGAGGAGTTCCCAGTCAACGTGAACGGCTCGACGGAGAACATCGCCGGGATATGCAATCCAGAGGGAAACGTGCTTGGCATGATGCCCCACCCCGAGAGGGCGATCTTCTCCTGGCAGCTTCCTCCACCCGGCCGTAGACCGCCTGGACCAGGTCCTGGGAGAATGGTGTTCGAGTCGATGAGACGCTTCATAGAGGTGTCCAAATGAGGATAAATCTCAGGATCTGGCTCAAGATCCCGGATGCAGAGGCTGCAACCGTCAAGAACACCCTCGTCCGAAGGATGGGCTTCGAGGGAGTGATCGATGACGTCAGCCGCGAGCGGCTCTACAGCATCGAGGCAGATGTTGGAAACCCCTGGAGGCTTGCAAAGCATATAGTCAGGGAGCTCGTAAACGAGAACAAGGAGGAATGCCTGGTCTCGATCAGTGATCTCGAGCTCGATGATGGATACGTCCCCGTCAAGGTCGGGCTGCATATCGAGGATGGTGAAGCGATATCCACTCGAAACCGCCTTGTGCACAGGCTTGGCCTTTCGGCCGTAAAAGGAGTCGAGCGCTCCAACATCTGGAAGCTCTACATTCGGTCGGATGATAGGGAGGCGATTGCGGATGAGATCGCAAGGAAGCTCTTGATCAATCCGAACAAAGATAGCTACGAGATCCTCCGCGCAAGGGCGCGGGCCGTTGGGATGAGGCCGTAAAACGTTATAAGATGCAAGATCCCTAGTAGGTCCATATGACCTCCTATCTGGAGCATCCCCTGCTTCGGCCTGGATCCGTCGAGAAGAGGCTCTTTCAGCTGGACCTTGCCGTAAGCGCCCTCTCCCACTCGACGCTCGTCGTCTTGCCAACGGGTTTAGGAAAGACCGTCGTTGCCATGATGGCGCTTCTTGCGCGGCTGGAGAGGGGGCGCGTCCTCTTCCTCGCCCCAACGAGGCCGCTGGTCGAGCAGCACGCGTCTTTCCTGAAGAGGGTTCTCCTCGACTCCGTGATCGTTGCCCAGATCACGGGGGAGACACCTGCAGAGGAGAGACGCGCGCTCTTCGAAGAGGCAAGGGTCGTTGCAGCAACCCCCCAAGTTATAGAGAACGACCTCTTGTCGAGGCGGATCGACCTTTTAGACGTCTCGTTGATCATCTTCGACGAGGCCCATCGGGCTGTTGGAAACTACGCCTACGTCTACATCGCCACTCGCTACGCAAGGGAGGGAAGAGACCGCCTCGTCCTCGGGATCACTGCAAGCCCCGGAAGCCAGGAGGAGAAGATCCAGGAGATCTGCGCAAACCTGGGGATCGAAGCGATAGAGACCCGCTCTGAGGACGATCCCGACGTCTCTCCTTTCGTCTACCAGAGGGATATCGAGTGGGTCAAGGTGAAAGTTCCCGACGAGATCATCCGTCTTCGCCGAAGGATCGAGGAGGTCTTGGAGGAGAGGATCGAGGAGCTAAACCGCCTTGGAATACCTGAGCAGGTCTATGGGCCGCTTGGGCGAACCGCACTCGACCCCAAGGCCCCGAAGGGAGCGCTTCTCGAGCTCCAGTCGAAGATGAGCGCGGCTGTAGCTAGGCAGCCCAACCAGGTGCTTTACAGGGGGATCTCCATCCTCGCCGAGGTGATGAAGCTCAAGCATGCAGTCGAGCTTGCCGAGACCCAGGGGATGGATGCCCTTGCCCGCTACTTCGCCCGTCTCGAGGGGGAGGCCAGATCTCGCGGCGGCTCGAAGGCCTCGCGTCGGCTGATGGAAGATGTGAGAATCCAGGAGATGCTCTCGATCCTTGCGACGATGGACCTCGAGCATCCGAAGCTTGCCGCTGCAAAGGAGGTCCTAGATGAGCAGATCGAGAGGAAGCCCGACTCGCTCATCATGGTCTTCACGAATTATCGGGATACCGCATCAGCCCTTCTAAGCTCCCTTGCGGGATCGCCTGCAATCCGGCCGGTCAGGTTCGTAGGCCAGAGCTCGCGACAAGACGACAAGGGGCTGACACAAAAGAAGCAGGCCGAGGTCCTCGATAAGTTCCGAAAAGGGGAGTACAACGTCCTCATAGCAACGTCGGTAGGCGAGGAGGGGATAGACATCCCCGCAACCGACATGGTCCTCTTCTACGAGCCGGTCCCGTCAGAGATCAGGAGCATACAGAGGAAGGGGAGGACCGGACGGGCGAGGGCGGGCCGCGTCGTCGTGCTCATGGCAAAGGGCACCCGCGACGAGGCTTATCGCTGGATAAGCGACCGGAAGGAGAAGAACATGCGCCGGCAGATAAGAGAGTTCTCGCTTCCGGCAGCCGAGCTCCCAAAGGATGAGGTCCCCTCGCTCGATGCTTTCCCTTCACTCGACCGCCCGGACGGTCGGGCGGAGGAGCGCGAGGGCGAGGGTGAAGGCGAGGGTGGGGTTGCCCACCCAATGGAGGGAGCGGACGGGGGCGCCGCGCCTGTGGGCCGCCCCGAGGGCCGGCAGTCCAGGATCACCGAGGTGGAGGGGCCTTGCGTTCTCGTCGATCCGCGGGAGAGGGATGTTGCCCGCGAGCTGGAGGCGCTAGGAGTGGAGATTAGGCTCGTCACCCTCGAGGTAGGCGACTACGTCGCAAGCGAGCGCCTGGGAATCGAGCGAAAGACCGCCCAGGACTTCGTCGCTTGCATCGTCGATCCCGACCGGGGGCTCTTTCGCCAGGTGGGCGATCTTTCCCGAAGCTATGAGAAGCCCCTCTTGATCCTCGAGGGAAGCGACCTCTACACCCGGCAGATTCATCCTAACGCCATTCGAGGAGCGCTTGCTTCGATTGCAATCGACTTCGGCGTCCCTGTGCTCCCAACAGCGGACATCAAGGAGACCGCGGCCTTGATCGCGCTCTTAGCAAGGCGAGAGCAGGCATCCGGCGGGCGCGAGGTCAAGCCCCACGGGAAGAAGACCGCCCGGACGCTCGTCGAGCAGCAGGAGTACCTCCTGACGGCCATCCCGTCGGTGGGGCCCTCGGTTGCGCGAAACCTGCTTCGCCACTTCGGGTCACTGGAGAAGGTGATGACCGCCACATACGATGAGCTGATGGAGGTCGAGAAGGTCGGGCCGAAGATCGCGGAGCGGATACGGGAGCTTGTGGGAGGGGAGTATAAGGGGTGAGGGGGGATCGAATATAACGGGAGCCGGAAGCATCGAAGCTTGCGGCCCAGATTGCTAAGGCGATGCAGCTCGCGGGCGATTCCGCCCTGTGGCGGTGGCGCCTGTCTTCGCCTGACGGAGGGTGGATACGGCTGCTGGAGAGGCTACGGAGGCTTTGAGAAGGTCGGCCAACCTCAAATATCCCCATACCCTTATCTCCCGTCTCATCGCATCTTCCCGTCATCTTTTTCACCTCCAAATGGCATTTTCAGGATGCAATAGCTCTTAATCATTCTTGATATTGAACAAAAGATCGTTTTGAAATAAGCTTAAATCGATGGGGCACATTGCGGATCAATCATGAATAGAACGATCGCTTCTGGTGCCATGTTTATCATCATGGTGGCCATCGCATTCGGCGTCTCTATTGCAGAGGACGACGCCAGCGTTTCCGTGAACCCGGGTCAGTCGTCACAGCCCATGCAGGACTCATCGCTGGCAGAGCTTGTGGATTTCGTGAGGGAAGCTCGCGATTATGCCAATGAGGTGGGCCGCGAGATGGCATGCCATGAGTTTGACAATAAGACAGGCAGGTTTGTGAGGGGAGATCTCTACATCTATGCCTACGACTTTCAGGGAACGAATATCGCCCACCCCTTCCGCCCGGATTTCATCGGCGAGAACAAGATCGATTTGACGGATCCCAACGGAGTGGCCCTGATAAAGGACTTGGCCGCTTGCTCCCTCAGGGGCGAGGATTTCACTTATTTCATATTCCCCAACCCAGACCATGGCTCAAGGGACGAGCTGAAGGTCGGCTATGCTGCCAGGGTTGATGACGAATGGTGGGTTGGCTCTGGTGTCTATCTGTCAGATGTTCCAGCATTCTTCCCGCAGCAGGAGAGGGAGAAACTGGCTTCCTTCGTGGATGGGGCAGTCGAATATGCCAGGGAGAACGGCAGAGAGCAGGCTCTGAACGCCTTCAATGACAAAAACGGCTCGTTTGTATATGACAACCTCTATATCTTTGCCTACGACTACAACGGTACTGTCCTTTCGCTGCCATTTCAGCCGCATCTCACTGGAGAAAGCCGCATCAATTCCAAGGACCCAAACGACGTCAGGTATGTGCAAAATTGCATAGATCTGGCAAATAGAGGCGAAGGATATCTGTACTACATCTATGCCAACCCAAAAGAGAACATGACCGAAGAGCTCAAGCTCGGATATGTGAGGGACGTAGACGGCAGTTGGTGGCTGGGTGCAGGGATCTATGCTTCCGATTCAAACACCACGAATGCCGCCGGCCAGACCTATCTGGGAGAATTCGCTGAAAATTCGACCGATAAATGATCTTGGTGGACGATTATCCGCCTATTTTTATGGAATCGCTGTACATTTTGCAATGTAATAGCAAAAATCGACCATACATGATAAGTTATATTTCCTAGATGAGGATTATATTCTAGCCAGGTTCTCTTCCTTCGATAGACCAACAATCCCCATCCCATACCCTTATCTCCCATCGACTCCTCAATAATCCCCATGCCAAATCGCGCCCCCGACTGGCTCGCCCAGGCCCAAAGAGACCTGGAGCAGGCCGAGGCCTCGCGAGAGGACGGCCGCCATGAGTGGGCCTGCTTTGCCGCCCATCAGGCAGCGGAGAAGGCTGTCAAGGCGCTCCACTTGCACCTCGGAGAGGAGGCCTGGGGCCATGTAGTCGCCCGCCTCCTGCAGGAGCTGCCGATCGCCCTTCCCCAGGATCTCGTGGAGAAGGGCCGGGTGCTCGATGGATTCTACATACCGACGAGATATCCAAACGGCCATCCGGAAGGAGCGCCATTCGAGCACTACGGCCGGCTGCAGAGCAAGGAGGCTCTGGATTATGCCTGTTCGATCGTTGAATTCGTCCGTCTTCAGATGGCCTGATCGAGAGGAGGTAGATCTCGCAGTCCGTCGCTGGGCCGAGGAGGCGGCCCGTTGCCACGACGGCGTCTTAGCCATTGGATACTTTGGCTCCTACGCCCGGGGGGACTGGGGCGTAGGAAGCGACCTCGACATCGTCGTGATTTTGGAGAGCTGCTCTCGGCCGTTCATCGAGAGGGCCAGGGATTGGGACGAGTCAAGCTTCCCCGTTCCCGCAGATATTCTCATCTTCACTGAGGAGGAGTGGTCGAGAAAGGAAGGCCGCTTTGGGCGGACCCTTGACGAGGAGGCGATCTGGGTATATCTATTGGGAGAACCTATAAGAACTTCCTCTGTAAAAAATGCAGTCCAGGATCTATGATCATGTAGGGACGTTTTCCCTCCAATTGATCCAAGAGGTGCTCTCCATGGCCGATGAAAAGAAGTCCTTCTGGTCGACCCTTCCAGGAATCCTCACTGGAATCGCCGCAGTGATCGGCGCAATCGTATCCTTGATCGCTATCCTGCATTCATCGAACATCATTCCGGATGGCGGCCCAGAGGAAGAGATCGCGCCCCTTGAGATCCACGCCTTCAGTGCGTCGCCTCAGTCGATCGAAGCCGGGGATCACGCCACATTGAACTGGTCGATTGCCGGGGCAAACGATGTCTCCATCTACCCCGGGATCGGCGACGTGGAGCTAGTGAGCGGGACTAGAATCGTCGCTCCAGAGAGAAACACAGACTTCATCCTCACTGCTAGAAACGATACTCACGGCCAGGTCGCCGTGACCAATGTGAGTGTGACCGAGAATGAAAGAGAGCGCCTGGAGATCGCATCCTTTGCCGTTAATCCAGACAAGATCAGGCCAGGGGATTATGCTACTCTCATCTGGTCTGTCTCAGGCGCCGACCATGTGGAAATCTCGAATATCGGCGATGTCGAGATCAGAAAGGGCTGCCGGGAGGTCAATCCAAAGGAGTCGGCAACCTATATCCTAACCGCCGGTAATATGGAGGAGAGCGCGACCGCCAGGGCAGAGCTTGCGGTCCTATCGGAGGAGGAGAGCGCAGCCTCGATCGATCGCTTCGTCGCAAATCCGGAGAGCATCATCAGAGGAGGGTCCGCTATCCTGAGCTGGGGGGTCTCGGGCGCCGATGAGGTCATACTGGACGGAAAGGTCGTGGGTGCGAAAGGCGAGATGGAGGTCACACCAGTGGAGACGACATCGTATCCGCTCCTCGCTCGAAGCGGCGATCAGGTTGTGAAGTACTCGATACAGGTGCACGTGGAAGACCTGGAGTTCGCCTTTTCCCCGCGCTCGGCCGCGCCCGGAGAGGAGGTGGAGATCGGCCTGGGCTTCAGCCCGCCTGGAGGCGTCGCTGTTTTCTACGACGGAAAGGCCCTCACGACAAGGCCCTCATCGGATGGAAAGGTGCTCGCCGTGACGCTGCCAATGGATGCCACGAGCGGCTACTTCGAGATCGAGTGGCAGGGCAGGCGGTATAGGGCCGGCGAGATGATGGAGATAGAAGGGGATCAAAGCGTTATCTATGCAGAACCCACCCAATTCAGCAGAGATGCCATATTCGCGCCAAGTAAGCTGGCAGATATGGAGCGAGTTCCCGTTTCGCCTGTGTAATTCCGTGATAACAGAGATGGATGAGTAAGATAGAGTAAGAGGGGGGACAAAAGCCTCCTCGCGTATGGCGCTTGAGGGGACTGGTATCAGCCACACCCATAGGGTATATGGCGTTAAGGGCACACAAGAGATCCCCGATGGGAGGGCGGCTGCCCTCCTGTGATCCAACAGGTCCCCGAAGAGGGCGAACAAAGGATCGCCTCTTCTTCTGCCTTATCTTCTTAAGATCCTGGAGGTCCCGCGAAGGGGGCGAGAAGGGGAGAATCCCCTTCAGTACATCCCGAAGCACTCCGAGGAGAGGTCCCTGAAGAAGTCGAAGGGCTCTGGAAGCGGCGCTACAGGAAGCTCGGGCGCGCTCTCAGCTTGAGTAGACATGCTCTCAGTTAGGTCGCTCTCTGCGATCTCGGAGGGATTTAAGTCCTCAGCAGTGCTCTGATCCTCGCTTTGATTCTTCAGCCACTCTGAGTAGGTGTAGAGCCTCGGATCGTATCCCATCTCTTCGAGTGCGAACCAGACGAGGGCGGCCTTCCCCCCGTTCGAAGTGAAGACTGCAACCGGCCTATCCATGGAGAGCGAGGAGAAGGTCTCGTTGAGGGCTTCTCTTCCCTTGAAGATCCCATAATCCGGATCGATGACCGAGTCGGATGGGACGCTTATTGCGCTGCCTATGCTCCCCTCGGCATAATACTCTGCTCCTCTTGCGTCGACCAGCTGAAGCTCGCCTGCGCTTACGTTCTGGTACTCGGCGAGAAGCCAGGACCTTGGGCTGATGCTGGCGAGGTCTCCTGGCGGCATCGAGGCCGACATGGGCTCAGTTGGATAGCCCGAACTCGCCCAGGCAATCCGATCGCCGTCCATGAGGCTCACCTGGTCGAATCCCACGTATCTTAGAACCCAGTAGAGGAAGGCGGAATCGGCGCACTCCATGCAGTCGCCGTATACGACGACCGGCTGGTCGAAAGAGACGCCCGCAGCCTCGATGATCTCGATCAGCTCCGGAATTGGGCGAAGCACCCTCTCCTCATCGACCAGGCTCAGCGTGGGAAGGGAGATTGCGCCTGGGATGAACTCCGCTGGATCGTTGGATGCGTCGAGCAGAATGACCGAGCTGCCGTTTTGAAGATCGAGATAGAGATCCTCCATCGATATGAGCCTCACGTCGATATCCATTGGGATCACGGCATTATCCATGGAGGTTGCGCCGATATCCGCCGAGCCGGGGTCTTGGCCATCGGCATCATCGCTGTATGTAATCGTAAGATCGCTGACTGCAAGGTTGGAGACGTTATCCATTTCGACGGTTAATAGATCATCGGCATTCTCCCCGTCGGCTTCGGCCGCGGCAGGAATTGCAATCATTAGAAGGATGAGCATCAGGGGCAAGCGCCCCATCATTCCAAACGTCCGTTTCTCGGCATAGAGATGGATCATGACTAACACTCCTCGACTATGACGCCCTAAAGCATCCTTGGCACATCCCCTTCCCGGATGCCAGCCGCTCCCTCTTCGTTATGGCACCGGTTCGGGCGAGACCTCTAATCCAGATATATCCCTCGATCTACTTAAATGTATGCCACTTAAATGATTATCAGGCGATTATGCAATCCTGTATCAACCTAGCGGCAGAGCTTGATGCTCCGCTCTCCATTGCCTCATCCGCCCCAACAGGAACATCCCCCGGTTGCCGGAAGGATCCTCTCCCACTCCCTCTCGTAGCAGCCGCTGCAGACCTTTACACAGCCCCGGTCCCTATGCCTCACCTTGATCAGGGAAACTCCCCTCATGCCGCATATCTGGCAGTCCATACTTGTCGGGATGCCGCCTTCAGATATATATGGCACGCAACGACCGGGGATGGGTGTCCCTAATATACCCCTTCGCCAAATACGCCTTCGGAGTCATGGATACCATGCCTAAGATCTCTATTATCTGTACGTTTGCAGCCCTCCTGATCTTGGTCGGATGCGGCGCTGGCTCGATCGCCGTAGGCGGAGGAGATGACGACTGGTGGATCACATATCCCAGGATGAATCCCCAATCGGGAATGGATGTGCCCCACGCAAGCTGGGCACTCGATGCCCTCCAGAGCAAGCCGGTCTTCATATTCCTCCAGAAGGAGCAGTGCCCCGCCTGCGCCCAGCAGAGGAGGATCCTCGACGGCCTCCTGGACGGCTATCTGGGAGACATCGCATACTTCGATATCGATGCCCTAAGGGATCACAGGGTCTATGATATGATACCCTACGACCCGGACGGCGGGGTTGGATCAATTCCGCTCATGGTGATCCTCACCTGGGTTGTGGATTCCCAAGGCCGGGTCCAGGTGGGATGGCACAGCACCGAAGAAGTCGTAGGCGATGATAGGCTCAGATCCTATCTCGACGATGCCCTGGCCCAGTTCCGGCAGAACTCACCCCAGGATTGATCCATGGATCGAGCGAGATATCTCCTGGCCCTCTTGGCGCTCCTTCTCGGATGCACCCAAGCCTGCGGCCTTGCGGAATCCGGAATTGATCCATCCGTTCTGACCTTCCGCGACCTGGATGGCCAGGAGATAGCGCTCGGCCAGGGGGAGTATTCGATCCTATTCATGGGGAGCATCGAGTACCCGCTCTGCCTTGAGTGCGAGCCCTCGCTTCGCGCCCAGCTCACAGAGCTCGACAGGCTAGATGCAATCGATCCCAAGATCAATATAATAACTCTGAACATCAGGAAGAACCCGTTTTCCAAGGACGGCAGAACGCTTGCTCGATCATGGTGGGGCCTCAATATCAGCTGGCCCTGGGCCGATGATATGGAGCCTTACCCGATCTCGCGCGAGTTCATCGATTATGCAACCGTCGATGGCGGCTTCTCGAATCCCACGCTGCTCTTGATCGATGGGGACGGGCAGGTCTCGAGGGTATACCACGTCTACCGGATGGGCCATGGCAACCAGGAGGGTGTAGTGGATGCAGCATCGCTTAAAAACGCCCTTGATGAGCTGGACCGAGAGGTGGGCGAAGGAGCGGATGGATATGTGGACGCATCCTCCCAAAGCTACTCCTATCTTGGCATGTTCTTCCTAGGAATTGTGACCTCGCTTGCGCCATGCTCCATTGCCCTGATGGTTGCCATATTCTCCTACATCATGACCTCGCGAAGGAGGGAGGAGTACCTGCATGGATCCGGCTCGCTGGAGGGCTTCATGATCGGCCTTGCCTTCACGTTTGGAATGGGGCTCGTCTTCTTCATGATAGGCATCTTCATCTCCCATATAGGCGTCTTCGTGCGAGAGGCCAGAACATTCGACCTACTCGCAGGCCTCATCATGATAATGCTGGGGATAAACGGCCTCTGGCCCCTCGACGGCCTGCTTTACCCCATAACGTCCAGGCTTAACCTGGGGCAGGGGGAGAAGAGCTTTCTCGAAAGGACTGTGGGGTTATCGATGGATCTCTTCAAGTACTCGGCCCTGCTTGGAGCTTTCACGCTTGGCGTATTATTCGCCCTTGGCTGGGCCCCCTGCGCCGTCTCGCTAGTCTTTCCGGTGCTCATCTGGCTTGCCTCACAGCAGGTCGCCCCCCTCGTTGGAGGATTGATGCTCTTCTCCTTCGGCCTGGGGCACGGTGTTCCCGTGATCCCCATATCCACCTTCTCCCGCAAGGTGGCCGGCAAGGTGGGGGATAGATACGTCCAGGCGGGACGATATCTCACAGCCGTCTTCAGCTCGGCGGTGATCCTCGTGGGACTCGCCTATGCTGCTCGCTACTTTGGCCTTCTCCTCTGGTAGGGGCGTGCATTGTGGTGAAGCTTGCATTCTGGTGAGGCTATGCCCATCTTTTGAGGCCTGAACTCCAACGAGGCTTAGCTCCTCTGACGAGGGGCAAGACCGCCCGCAGATCTACATCTGCTCATCAAAAGGAATAAATGGTAAAACACTGAGATAGGCTCATAAAGGAGGTCTCTATATGAAGGTAAAGATCACCCTCATCGTACTTTTGATGTTCATGGCTGGCCTGCAGATGGCCAGCGCCAGTGACGTAATGGATCTCAGCACACTAGGAAAGAAGCCCGTGATCGATCCCGTAGCCCTGCCTAGGATCAGCTCGACAATGCCCACTTCTGCAGGTCAGGCGGCCCCTGCATACATTCCCCTTGACCTCAGCACGCTTGGCAAGGTGAACAAGCCAGTGATCGATCCAACGGTCATCAAGGGCCCGACGCCGATCACCATAACCCCCATGTTCTCCATCAGGAACGGAAACATAACGAGCGGCTCCAACACCGTCGTCACCCCAGCCCATGCGCTTCGCGGCCCTGACATAAATTACCTCACTCCCAGGACCACGGTCTACACTCCGCCAATCGCCATATTCGGCGGTGCTTGAAAGCAACCAAAGGATCGGGATCCAAGCGACCCCGGTCCACCTCATCTATCTTGGAGAGGATTTTAATGAAGGTAGAAGTCAAAATCGATGGATCGGAGATTCCCCTTAGCGGCTTTCCCCAGGAGATGCTGGGAAATGTCGTTGCAAGCATGACCGAGTGCCTCCATGGAGTGGATCCAAACTGGAGGGAGATAACGATAAGAGTTGATAAATGACCAATCGGTCGCGGCGACGATGCCGATTGGCCTGCTCAGTCCTTTCTTGATCTGCGAAATGCAGTGGATAGGTCAATCACATAGGTCCCCTCTTTCAGGGCCATGACGAGCTCATCCCTGTTGAAGAGGGTATCGAGATTTAGCTCATAGGATCCCGGCTCTTCGATCCTGATGCTCTCGAGATCCCTTTCGTCCTCCTCTTCTGCCTTTTCTGGATCCCCATCCATAACTCGGTCAGTATCCCCATTCTCGGCTCGATCCCTTTCCAGCTCGCCCTTCTCCTCGACCCTGGGAGGCCTCCTGACCCCCATGGCACTCGTTATAACCGGCCTTTCCAGGACCTCCTCTGTCGCCCCCCTCTCCCAACTTGCCAGGCCAGCCCTCTGACCAGCCTTCATGAACTGGAACTTCTTCCAGCCGCAGGCAGGGCATCCCTGGAGGAGGTCGATTCCATCTTGGAAGACCTTCCGGCATCTTGTGCACATATGGGGCATTCGATCAATCCCCCACAGAGACCTTGGTGCTGATCTGAAACTGATCCTTCTCCACCGTCCGGAGCTGGTTTGCAGGGCCGATCACCGTCATCCTGCCCTTGTTGCTACCTTTCCCAAGGATCCTCTGAAGAAAAGATCCCTCCCGTCTCATAGGATAGGTCTCGATCTCGATCCCGGTGAACTCATCGACCCTGATCTCGGTCATCGTCATCTCTATCAGCTTGACCTCCTCTTCAGGGGTGAGGCCGCTCTCCAGGACCACGATCTTGCCCGTCTTGACCTTATCCAGTATAAGCCTGATCTTCTCCATGGACGTCATGTGGGAGAGCATCTCCTCAGAGATCAGATCCATCTGTACTTCTCGCATGGGATCACCCGAAGTTGGCCGCTATGGCATTGTAGAGGTCATCGATGTTATTGCCATCCAGGGCCGAGATTGAGACGATGGGATGCTGGGGGAAGGCCGACTTGATCCTTGACGGGGAGGCGTCGGGCAGGTCTATCTTGTTGGCTATTATGAGGATGGGCAGCCTTCTCGCCTCCATATTGCCTATAACGGTGACGTTGACCTGTGTATAGGGATCCGCCGTCGCATCCATCACCAAGAGGACGCCATCTAGATCGTCCAGCCATTTGATGGCCTCTATCACCCCTTCGGTGGCCTCCTTCGCCCTTTTCTTGGCCTCGGCCTCGTCCATGCCAAACGCCATGAACTCCTTGAAGTCGATCTTCGTTGCCATGCCCGGCGTATCGACGATATCCAGCTGAATACTGGATCCATTCCCCTTGACCAATACGCCCTCCTTTCGGACAGCCCTCCTCGTCTCGTGTGGGATGTGGGAGACCGAGCCCACCTCTCCACCGCTGAAGTCCTTCACGATGCGATTGGCAAGCGTCGTCTTCCCCGCGTTCGGCGGGCCGTATATGCCGATCTTAGCCCGGCTCCTGCCGAATATGCGTCTGACCCACAACCCAAGGCTCATCCTGAACCTGTTGATAACATCCATATCCATCCTCTGGTTTAGCTTTGCACCATTTCTCTACTAATAATTTTCCATAACTTTTTTTCAGGTATATAATTGTCCGTCTGAGCGAGGAGACCTACAACCATAGGAGAAGGAATAACGCGGACTCGCAGCCGGTCCCCAGCCGGAACTTTCGAGGAGATGGCACGACCCATACAAATATAATATTTTAAAATTATTATTCTAACGAATCGGAGGACATTGGCGAGGGGCTCAGGGCAGCCCCTGAGCCGGACAACTTCCCTCGAATCCATCGAAATCCCCTGATGCGCGCATTCTCTTCCATATCTCCTTGAGGGGGAGGTCCAATACGTTCCCGTAGCTCTCCTTCAGGTATGGACAGCCACGAACGCTTCCGTCCACTGCCACGTGTTGCCACCTCCTCCCGGCCATGCAGCCCATCATCTGCCCTTCGAAGAAGGTGCTTGCAAATACCCTAGGACCGTCCCGGCTCGAGTTCGCCTTTTGGTAGAGGCGCAGTATCTTCTCCCTGTCTATCTGGGACAGGGCATCCTCGGCATCCCGGGGTATTCCCTCCCAGATCGAGAACTCATGGACGCCCAGGTCCTTTGCCAGGTCGTAGAGATCGGGAAGCTGGCTTATGCCCTTGGACGTGACGTGCGTCGTCATGGTGACCATCAGCCCCTCGTCCAGTGCACATCTTATGGCAGAGATCGCCTTCTCAAATGCCCCCTCGACCCCTCGGACGCGATCGTGCTCCTTGGAATCGGTGCTGTATACCCCCACCAAGAGGTTGTAAAGCCCGGCGTTCTTCAGCCTCCTTGCTACATCGTGAGTCATCTCGATGCCGGGCGTAAACAGATTGGTTACAGCAAGCTCCGGATCCACATGGGCTATCAGATCGAAGATATCCTCCCTGAGTAAGGGATCGCCCTCTGTGAATGTGATGATGCATGCCCCAAGATCCAGAGCTTCATCGATGACCCGCTCGATGTCCTTGCCCTCGAGCTCCTCCTCCCCCTCCCTGATGTTGCAGTGATCGCAGCGGCAACCGCATTCCCTTGTAACCTCGATGCTCACCGTCTGAGGAACCGGCCTGCCTATCGCCATCTTCGCCTCATTCAGTATGAGCCTCTTGAATGGCCCGCTTGGGATCGGAGGGAGCCAGGTCGTTGCGACCACGTCCATCTCACGGACCATGGCGGGCTTCTCCACACTCAACCGATCGTTCATCCTGTCGAGTACCGGTTGTACCACCCGGGAGAGGGCTCCCTTGGCCAAGAGCTCATGCCGCTCCAGAGAGAAGTCAACTGTGAGGGCGGCAGTTCTGATTAGCTGGGTCATCGTTATCTCTTCCTTCGTGACAGTTAAAGAGTTATCGCCCAGGTCGGCAGAAGATCGAGGGACCCTCCATTCATAAGGTTAAAATAACTGATTCTCGATCTATCGGCTGGTGTTTGTTTTGTCCGAGGTTGTGCTGGCCTATTCGGGAGGATTGGATACCTCCGTCTGCATACCACTCCTGCGGGAGCGCTATAGCTTCGATAAGGTGATCACCGTCCTCGTGGACGTTGGTCAGCCAGAAGAAGATCTCGAGCGAGGAGACCTTCGTGCCGAGAAGCTCAGCGATGAGCACTATCATATCGATGCCAAAGAGGAGTTCGCCCGCGAGTACCTATTTCCACTCATAAAGGCGAATGGCTCATATGAGGGCTACGTTCTGGGAACGGCCATAGCCCGGCCGCTCATCGCCAAGAAGACGGTAGAGATCGCCCAGGAAAAGGGCGTCAAGGCGCTCGCCCACGGCTGCACTGGAAGGGGCAACGATCAGCTGCGCTTCGAAGCGATATTCCGCACGACAGCGCTCGATTGCATTGCCCCGATGAGGGATCTCGACCTGAGCCGCGAGTGGGAGATCGACTACGCCCGGGAGCACGGGATAGATGTCCCCGTAACGAAGGAGCGACCATGGTCGATCGACGAGAACCTCTGGTCCAGGTCGATCGAGGGCGGCAACCTCGAGGACCCCGCCTTCGAGCCGCCTGAGGAGATCTACGCCTGGACGAAGGCGCCAGATGCGTTGACGCCTTCACAGATCGTGGAGATCGGCTTCGAGTCCGGCGTTCCGGTCTCGCTGGATGGCCAGGTGATGGGGGGCGTGGAGCTCATAGTACGGTTGAACGCGATCGGGGGTCGCCACGGAGTCGGCCGGACCGATATGATCGAGGACCGAGTCCTCGGGCTGAAGGCCAGGGAAAACTACGAGCATCCTGCAGCAACGATACTATTGACCGCTCACAAGGACCTCGAGCGCCTCGTCCTCTCCAGGTCGGAGCTCCGATTCAAGGCCTCGGTCGACGATGCCTGGTCAGAGCTCGCCTACATGGGACTTCTCGATGATCCCTTGTACGCCGACCTCAATGCCTTCCAGGACCAGGCCAACTCCCGCGTCAATGGATTCGTCAAGATGAAGCTCTATTGCGGCTCTGCAAGCTCCGTAGGCCGATCCTCCCCAGATGCCCTCTACTCCCAGGATATGGTCTCGTTCGACTCCGAGACGCTGAGCCAGAGGGATGCCGAGGGCTTTTCTAAGTACCACGGCTTCCAGGCGAGATTGATGCGGCGAAAGGCGCAAGGGCAGCCTTTATGATATATCGATAGCCTAAAGCGAGAGCATGAGAGATCTGGTGATATCCGAGAACTCGACGGCCGAGGATCTGCTTCCTCTGGCAATCGCGGTAAACGAGCTGGTCAGGTTGCCCGTCACGATGCGCAGCAAGAACCATCCCGGCGTGAGGGTTGAGAAGGGAAAGGCTGTGGACGAAGCCTACACAGGCCCTGTGCTGGAAGGGGTGCTCGCATCTGGAGAGCCCAGCCGGACAGTTCCGCAGAGCGGCACCTATGAAGGAGTGCCTGTGGCAGTTTCGCCGATCATTATCGACGGCAGGGCGGTTGCAGCGATTGGAGTTGTCGATCTAGTTGGGACGATAGACATCCCCGAGGTATTCGGCGCCTACGCTGAAGTGATCGAGCAGGTCTCGAAAGGAAGATGAGAATGCGCAGAGCCTGGGAAGGGGATCTTCCCAGGATGAACGAGATCGATCGACTATGCTATCCCCAGGAGAAGGCCTTACCTGGGGGTATGTTCCTCTTCCACCTGAGGCATGCCCGGATACTCGTAGCTGAAGGGAATGCAGTCGTTGGATTCATAATAGGCTACACAAAGGGGAGGACCGGGGCCATCAAGATACTGGACATCGATCCAGGCCATCAGAGGAGGGGCATCGGCCGAAGGCTGATGGGCGCCATGGAAGAGGAACTCTCCACGATGGGGGCATTGAGGATCTATCTTGAAGCAGCGCAAGAGAACGACGCTGCCCTCTCCCTTTATCATCAGGGAGGATATAGCGAAGGCCAGCTCCTCATGGACTTCTATGGACGAGGAAGGGACGCCTGGCGCCTTTGGAAAGATCTCAATAGGGCGAGCGGCCCGGATGCGGGGTGAGATCGGGAGAGATCCCTGTCCAGGGGGTCGCGCTACCCCACCGTAAGGTTTATGTAACGAAAGGTTACTAACTTCATAATATCACAAGGCGGGGCATATGGATTCGGTAGAACTCCTGAACGTGCTGGGAAACGAGAACAGAAGGCGTATACTTCAGCTATTATCCTTTCGCCCCTTCTACTTCAACGAGATCTCCAAGCGGCTGGACGTGGGTCCAAAGGCGGTCATCGACCACCTGGACAGGCTCGAGAGGGCCGGACTCGTGGAATGCTACAGCGATAAGGGAAGGCGAAAATACTTCCGCATAGCAAGAAACCTCGTGCTCGAGGTGGCCGTATCCCCCCACTCTTACGGCGTCAGGACTCATAAGCCGGAGATGGGCGAGCCCCCGGTTAGGGAGAAGGGAATCGACATCAGGCTGGTCCAGGAAGAGCTCAGCCTATTGGAGAAGCGTCGACTGGATCTGAGACAAGAGATGAACCTCATCGAATCGCAGATGATGGAGGTTCGCCAGCTTGCCTGGCTGGAGATCCATAGTGCGGACCACGATCAGCTCGATTCCGAGATCCTAGCAGCCCTTTTATCCGGAGAGGCCGAGATCGAGGCCCTCTCGCGAAAGATGGAGGTCCCAACCATCATATTGGAGGACCATCTAAGAAGGCTCCATGATCGGGGCTTGGTTAGGGAGACCGGCGGGGCATGGTCTCTGGACCACATGAGATGAAAACAATGACTGAACCCATTATCCTCAGGGTGGCGGAGGCCTATCATAGGGATGCAGGCAGGAGCATCGCGCGCTTCAGCTCTGAGCTGATCGAGAGATTGAGGCTTGGAAACGGCGACATAGTCGAGATCCAGGGCAAGGACAAGGTATGCGCCCTTGCCTGGCCATCCAATCCCAAGGATTCGCCTGAGATGATCCGCATAGACGGGAACCTGCGCTCGAACCTGGGCGTGGGGATTGACGACAAGGTTCAAATCAGCCGGACGGAGGCAAGGCCTGCACGGAGAATAGTCGTCTCCCCGACGAGGGATATCAGGTTGATCGGAGGATCTCAATATCTGATGAGGATTCTCGAGGGGCGGCCTGTTGTAAAGGGCGAGCATATCAGGGTGGATATGATCAGCAACTCGCTTGGATTCGTCGTGGTAAGCACAACCCCCACGGGGCCCGTCGTCATCACAAGGGATACGACGATTACCATCACCAAGGAGAGGGTGGACGATCCGGATCTTCAAGCGCGTGAGATCTCGTATGAGGATATAGGCGGCCTTGCAAAGGAGATTCGCGCTATAAGGGAGATGGTGGAGCTTCCCCTGCGCCATCCCGAGATCTTCTCCCGTCTCGGGATCCGGCCGCCGCAAGGCGTGCTCCTTCATGGACCGCCGGGGACTGGAAAGACGCTGATTGCCCGGGCGGTGGCAAGCGAGACCTCCGCCCACTTCTTATCCATATCCGGGCCCGAGGTCGTATCCAGATTCTACGGGGAGAGCGAGGAGAGGCTACGCGAGATCTTCGAAGAGGCCGAGAGGACGGCTCCCTCCATCATATTCATCGACGAGATAGACTCGATCGCCCCGAAGAGGGAGGATGTCTCAGGCGACCTCGAAAGAAGGATCGTTGCCCAGCTCCTGTCTTTGATGGATGGCCTATCGGACAGGGGCGAGGTTATAGTGATCGCTGCCACCAATCGGCCAAACGCCCTCGATCCAGCCATACGACGAGGGGGACGATTCGATCGGGAGGTGGAGATTGGAATCCCGAACAAGGCAGGACGCCTGGAGATACTCTATGTCCATACGAGGGGCATGCCGCTGGACGAGAACTTCGACCTTGCCGAGGTCGCAGAAATAACGCACGGATTCGTGGGCGCCGACCTCTCCTCGCTCTGCAAGGAGGCTGCCATGCACACCGTTGGACGGACCCTGCCTGACCTCGACGTTCAGGATGCGATCTCTCCCGATACATTGGAGGGGATGCTTGTTACGAGGGAGGATTTCCGCGCTGCCATGGCCAAGGTGGAGCCAAGCGCCATGCGTGAGGTGATGGTCGAGGTCGGAGAGGTCCGCTGGTCGGAGATTGGGGGGCTCGTTGAGGCAAAGCAGGCCCTGATCGAGTCGATCGAGTGGCCCATCAGGTACCCAGAGGCCTTCCAGATGGCCGGGATTCGCCCGCCAAGGGGCGTCCTCCTCTATGGGCTTCCCGGGACAGGAAAGACGCTGATCGCTCGAGCGGTTGCAACCGAGAGCCAGGTCAACTTCATCAGCATAAAAGGGCCTGAACTCCTCTCCAAATGGGTCGGCGAGTCGGAGAGGGCTGTAAGGGAGGTATTTAGAAAGGCCCGCCTGGCAGCGCCGGCTCTGATCTTCTTCGATGAGATCGACGCAATAGTCCCCGCCCGGGGCTCGGGTTACGACAGCCATGTGACCGAGAGAGTGGTAAGCCAGCTCCTAACGGAGCTGGATGGGCTCGTGGAGCTCAAGGACGTTGTGGTCCTTGCAGCCACCAATCGGCCTGACCTAGTCGACCCATCCCTGCTCAGGCCGGGCCGCTTCGACCGCTTGATCCATATACCGATGCCCCGACCTGAGGCAAGGCTTGCTATACTGAGGATATACCTCTCCCGCATGCCCCTTGCCGGGGATGTGTCTGCAGAGGAGCTTGTCGATAGGACGGACTCCTTCACAGGGGCCGATATCGAGACCCTCTGCCGGGAGGCCGGGATGCTTGCCTTGAGGGAGATGATCGGGCCTGGGATGAGGCAAGAGGAGCTCATAGCCCGAGGAGTGGAGATCGGACGATCCCATTTCCTTGAAGCGCTCGATAAGGTCTCGCCCCACCTATCCACCGATACACTGGAGGAGTACTCCCGCATGATAGGGGAATTCCATCCCTGAGGACGAACATGATAATGCAAATCCCCATACCAGACCACTTATATATGATAGAAGGTCATTGTGGCAATAATGAGAGGCCGATAGCTTGACTATGGACGAGACGAATGAGCTGTTGGGCGATATCAGCTTCGATGATACGAGCAGCATCAACGTGCCGGAGAGCCTGATCGAGCATGTTATCGGCCAGGAAGATGCAGTTGAGGTAATAAAGAAGGCAGCACATCAGCGCCGCCACGTAATGCTCATAGGATCTCCCGGAACGGGCAAGTCGATGCTGGGAAGGGCCATGAGCGAACTCCTTCCAGTAGAGGAGCTACAGGATATACTGATCTACAATAATCCTGAGGACAACAACAACCCCCGCGTGAGGGAGGTTCCGGCAGGAAGGGGCAAGCAGATAGTTGATGCCCAGAAGATGGAGGCGCGAAAGAAGGTCCAGACCAGGAACATGTTCTTCATGCTCCTCGTAATGGCCTTGATAGTCTACGCCTACTATACAGGCCAGCTCCTATTCGGAATCATAGCTGCAGCCTTGATCTTTCTCTCCATGCGCTATCTCATGCCAAAGGAGGAGTCGATCATCCCGAAGCTCCTTGTGGACAACGGGTCCAAGAAGAATGCCCCTTACGTCGACGCCACAGGGGCCCACGCAGGCGCCATGCTCGGGGATGTGAGGCATGACCCCTTCCAGTCCGGCGGCCTTGAGACGCCCAGCCACGAGAGGGTTGAGTGCGGAGCGATTCATCGGGCTCACAAGGGAGTTCTCTTCATCGATGAGGTGAACACGCTACGGATGGAGTCTCAGCAGTCGCTCTTGACTGCTCTCCAAGAGGGGGAGTATCCGATCACCGGACAGAGCGAACGCTCGTCGGGAGCGCTCGTACGGACAGAGCCCGTGCCCTGCAAATTCATCATGATCGCTGCGGGCAACCTGGATGCCGTTCAGGGGATGCATCCGGCACTTCGCTCCCGTATCAAAGGATACGGCTACGAGGTGTACATGCGAGATACCATGGACGACACCTTGGAGAACCGCAATAAGCTGATGAGATTCGTCGCCCAGGAGGTGGTGAGGGACGGAAAGATCCCCCACTTCACGAAGGCCGCTGTAGCTGAGATCATCCGGGAGGCGAAGAGGAGGTCGGGGAGAAAAGGGCATCTGACGTTGATGCTGCGAGATCTCGGCGGCCTTGTGCGGGTCTCAGGAGACACCGCCCGCGCCGAGGGGGTCTCCCTGACCGATGCAAAGCACGTCATCCAGGCGAAGAAGATGGCCCGGTCGGTCGAGCAGCAGCTTGCCGATCGCTACCTCGAGAGGCGCAAGGACTACAGCATGTACCACAACGCCGGCGACGAGATCGGCCGCGTCAACGGCCTTGCAGTGATGGGGGACTCTGGAATAGTCCTTCCCATAATGGCCGAGGTAACGCCTGCTCAGTCAAAGGAGGAGGGGCGCGTGATTGCCACAGGCAGGCTTCAGGAGATCGCCCGCGAGGCCGTGACGAACGTCTCGGCGCTCATCAAGAAGTTCCTTGGAGAGGATATCACAAACAAGGATGTCCACATCCAGTTCATAGGGACCTACGAGGGCGTTGAAGGTGACAGCGCCTCCATATCGATCGCGACAGCTGTGATATCGGCGCTCGAGGGCGTGCCTGTCAAGCAGAGCGTTGCAATGACCGGGTCGCTATCGGTTCGGGGAGACGTGCTTCCCGTAGGAGGCGTAACCCAGAAGATCGAGGCTGCGGCGCTTGCGGGGATCAAGACCGTGCTCATACCCAAGTCCAACATGGGAGACGTCCTCATCGACGACTCCTTCAAGGGGATGGTGGAGATCATACCGGTCTCCACAATAAGCGAAGTCTTCGAGCACAGCCTAGGGGCACAACGATCACGCCTGCTCGAGAAGCTCAAGCGCTTTGCGACGGAGAAGAAGCTCGGGATATCCCTTCCCGAGACCATCCCCACCCCAACCCCTAGCCGGAGCCTTTGAGAGATATGTCCTCATTTCACGACGTTAGGGTTGTGCGAGGCCGAAGGATCAGGATCGTCCTCGACAACGGCCGGCTTGAGGAGATCTCGGAGAGCCACTTCCATGGGGCAGCAATCCGGGCTCTCGAGGGTAGCGGCTGGGGTTTTGTGACCACCGAGGACATGGAAGGGATTCCCGAGGGAATTCGAACCGCCAAGGAGGTTGCCCGCAAGATCAACAGGTCGGAGGACCTATCCCTTGCAAAGGGGCTAGCCCCTGAGAACGCCCATATCGATGTTGCCCCCAAGGTCGATCCCTCCAGCCTAAGCCTGGAGGAGAAGGTAGCCCTTATTCGGGAGATCGAGGACAGGGCTAGGATCGACGGGATAAGCTCGACCCAGGCCGTTTATACCGAGCTCGAGTCGTCGACCCATTACTCGACGTCAGATGGGGTCGACGTCGAGCAGTCGCTTACGAGGACCGCTTTTGCAATCAGCGCCGTTGCCAAGAGAAACGGGCTCTATCAGGCGGGAAGCGAGAGCAGGGCAGGCGTATGCGGCCTTGAGCTCTTCGAGATTCACGACGCCCATTCGCTTGCCGAGAATGCTGCAAAGACCGCTCTCGACCTCCTCGATGCCCGCGTCCCGAAGGGTGGCGCGTTTCCCGTCGTTCTCGACCAGGAGCTTGCCGGGGTCTTCGTTCACGAGGCTGTCGGCCACGCCACCGAGGGGGATATCGTGCTCGAGGGAGGATCCATATTGGAGGGGCGTCTCGGAGAGCGGATAGGGTCTGATCTGATCACGGTAAAGGACGATCCAAGCCTTCCCAACTACGGATACTATCCCTTCGACGACGAGGGTTCCGCGTCCATCGAGACGGTCCTAGTGGAGGATGGTATCTTGAGATCTTACCTTCACTCTCGCGAGACCGCAGGCAAGCTTGGCGGGGTTCCCAGGAACGCGCGCTCCCAGGGCTATGCTAGGCCTGTTGTGCGAATGTCCAACACCTACATCGAGAATGGCGACTGGAGCTTCTCCGAGATCATCGAGGAGCTAAAAGATGGCGTCTATCTGCTCGGAAGCCGGGGAGGCCAGGTGAACACCGCAGAAGGCGTATTCCAGTTCAACGCAAAGCGCGGCTATCTGGTAGAGGGAGGGGAGATCGCTCAGCTCCTCCGGGACGTATCCCTCTCGGGCCACACGCTCGAGATACTCTCCCAGGTGTCAGCAGTCGGCAACGACCTCAAGTTCAACAGCGGCCGGTGCGGAAAGGCAGGGCAGCTGGTGCCTGTAAGCGACGGATCGCCACATATCCTCGTGAGCAAGGCGACGGTAGGCGGGGCTGGATAGGGGGAAGATCCCTCTATCGGGATCTGGCTTTCTGTACCCTCTGTCGACCTTTTTTGTCAGGCGATCTGCTCGGTCTTTATGACGCAGGCCTTGAACTCCGACGTCTTTGCCTGAGGATTTATGCCAGGATCCCAATGACATAAATCCTGATTAAAACTCTTTTTCTATCAAAAGTTGATTAGCATTCTTTTTAACCAACTCGAATTTGTCGTTATCCGCATAGTATCGAAGCAATTTTACAGCGGTAGAATCATCGATTTTGCCGAGTGCAAAGATTGCACTTAGTCGAACTGGTCGAATTTCCTCTTTTTCTAAAAGTAAACCTATAGGATCAACTGCTTTTGGGTCACTGATATCGCCAAGTATCTCGAGTGCAGTCGATCGGACTTTACCATCTTCGTCTTTTAAAGCAGTTATTAGCTGATTGAGGTATTTCGTTTTTCCTAGTTTTACCAAAGCGCCCATAGCGGCTAATCGGACTATTTCGCTGTTGTCCCGTTTTATAGCTTCTTTTAGAGGTTTAACTGCTATTTCATCACCAATATTACCCAAATTTTCTGCAGCCCTTTTACGTTTAAACTCATCGTTGTGATTCCTAAGATCCTCAATAATTCGATAAATCATCTTAATTCCATATCTATGCCTCTTTCTATAAGACATACAACCGCATATAATGGATGTAAATATAAAAAATAGTACTAAATAAAAAACAATTTCACAACGCAACAATTCTAGTCGATTAGGTTGCAGCATATAAAAAGGAATAATAATCCCAAATATACCGATTAAAACGCCAGATATACGCAAAAATTGCATAGACTGGGACGAATTCGTGATTGAACTTAGCATATTTTTTTGTTCGAATTTTCTTATTTTATCATCTATGTATTTTGATTTTGCTTTTATATCTAATAATAAAGTCCAATAGTAGATATAAAACTCTCGTTCTTCTTTTCTACTTTCATCATTTCCATACAATTTATCATAATATCTTTTATGGTCCTCTGGGATGTAACCTAAAAATGTAAGGACACCCTCAGCTTTTTCAAAATGTGGATAAACTCTATCCATAAATTGCTCAAAGTCCTTTCTAGATTCTATTATATAAATCCAATTGCCTTCAAGTGATCTTTTCTCGACCACAGCCAACTTACGGGTCAAATAAGTGTATAATTTATATTGTAAAGAGATAAAAGCCTGCAAAAACGGTTTATACTCTTCATCTATATATTTCCAACTATTGGATTCTACATCTAACCTTTTCCAACGATGATAACGCTCTATCACTTCTTTTTTAAGATCGTTTAACTCTAGATCTAACCGTGGATGCGGTGGTAGATTTCGTGCATTAAAATTAATCTCACAAAATGCATTTATTAACTTAGTTAAGCTTTTAAAATTATCTTCTAATCCTTCTAATCGTTTATATTCAGAATCACGTTGTTGCCATAAATAAATAGCTATTACCACAATAATTGAAACTAAACCTAATACACTTGATGCAAATGTAGAGTAAAAAACCAAATAATTACTGCAACTCATTTAAGGATCCTCTTGCGGTTGATGCTCTAAATCACATTATGATATGGAAGAGATTCATGAGTTAAAAACTTGCTGGAACCATAAACCTAGTTAAAAAAGGATTTATCTTATTTATAATTCAATATATGTTAAAATGTTAGCTGAAAATTTAATCGGTATAACTATATTATACCAATTAAGAGATGAAAATATTAGTTAACGAAACATATATTATTATATTACTGGATAAAAGTAGCTCTACTTTCCAACTCGTCATCTAGATATATTTATAATCAGATAGCTGGGAGCATATATTTATTTTCAGTAATTAGTTATTTATAGATCAATATCGGTTGGTATGGCGGGAGTAACATGATCAAAGTAACAAGCCTGCCGCTTTCAATCGAGGAAAAGTTAATTCCATATAAAGAATCTTTCACATATAGATCTTTCACTTCATTTTGCGATATGGCTTCAGCCTTAATCGTATGCGATAAGTCTAAAAACATTCAAAACCTCTCGGAGTCCATGGCACAGGATCGCGATGATACAAAAGCTAGATCCTCATACAACTGGTTTTTCACCAATGCAAATTGGGATGAAGATGAAGTTGCACAGAAATCAGTAGATTTATTCTTATCTACATCAAATATCAAATTTGGCCATAGGTTTTTATTAATACTTGATGATAGTTTTAATGAGAAAAAGGGCATTAAAACTGATGGTGTTGGAAAATTTTTCGATCACAACAGTAAAGAGTATATTTGGGGAAATAATTTTGTCACATCAGTGGTTCAGTTTAAAGGTATCTTCATACCCCATAAAGCTAAAATGTACGTAAAAAAAGGTGATCTAAAGTATGAATATAGGTCAAAATATATAATAGCTTACGAAGATATCATTAAACCATTTAGAGTTCCAAAAGGTACAATATTGGTAATCGTTTTCGATAGCTGGTATGGCACAAACAAGTTCATTGAAAGTTGCCGTGATTTGGGCCATCATGTCGTTTGCTCTCTTAAATCAAATAGGTTAGTCGGTATAAATAAGGATATGTGTTATAATGTCAAAGATTTAGCCAATCAAATTGATCCCAAGTATTTTAAGGAGACAAAAATTACTGTACGTGGAAAAGAGAAGCGCTATCTTACATTCTCGAAAATCGTTTCTTTGGGAAAACTCGAAAAAGTAAAGCTTGTTATATCTAAAACTGCAGATGGAAAATCAACTAAGTACATAATAAGTACACAAATTGAAGATACAACTGAGCAAATTCTTTCAACATATGGAGATAGATGGAATCTTGAAACCGCCCATCGTGAAGCGAATCAGAAGCTAGGATTCAAGCAATATCAAATGAGGAGTAAAAAAGCTATTGAGAGATTTATACAAGTAGCTTTTTCACTTTGGACTGCATTAGTGTTAATTGAACTAGAAAATTCGAAACAATCTGACATTTCAAATAACACCTTAGGTACGATGATTGAATCGGCTCGCACTAAATTTTTATTTAATATGATGATTAATGTATATACTGAATTTAATTTACCAATTCCATATGGCGGATTACTTGACAAGATTAAAGCTATAGGATATAGAATATAGTAAATAACAGGCTAATAATTATGAATACTGAAAATAAGTATCAGAAAGGCGACTTAGAAAGTAGAGGGAGAATATTAGCGTTCATTCGCGTTCATTCGTGGTTGAAATAGGGAGGAATACGCTCACCCACATCAAATAGCGAGGAACCGCGGAACTGGTATCCTTAATCAGCGTGATCAGAAGGCGTTCCAATTGTTCGGTCACTTGTTCGGTGGACTTCCCCTATTCAGCAGCAGAACCGGCATGCTACCTGCAACGTGATTGAAGGGGCAACAGGATTCATCTCTCCAATTCGGCTGCCTTCAGGTATGCGATAATGATCTCTTCTATCTCGGGCCGCCTGTTTATGTTTAGGGATACTTCAATGCCGTAGGATGTTGGTTTCTCCAAAAGCAGCCCCTCTTTGATCAAAGCTTTTGCAGCAGCCTTCGCCTCGCCGCGCTGATCCGATGGGAGACCTTTCGATAAGTTATCAAAGCTAGTATGGGCCGGACCCCATTTACCATTTCGTGCCAACTTATGAAGGATTGTTCCCCTCAGTCATAAATCCCTATTCATCCACTTGAAAAAAAGATCCTTATATTATTTTAATTTATTGGAGTTCAGAATACAACACTACGACGGCAAGATTTATAACCATGTATAAAAGCATAATATGCTGTCGATTCACGGATAGACTGAGAAACTGAAAAGAGAGGTAAATGAAGGAGAGAGCGGCAATGGATGTCGATGTGGCAAAGGGAGAAGCGGAGAAAATGGGCGTTGGATCGCTGTTTCTCAGAGTGCTTGGGGGCAGAGACCCTACATTGAAGATATTGGATTTCCTGATAGACAACCTGGCATTCGACTATTCGAAGACCGACATAGCCGCAGGCGCAGGAATTAGCAGGACGACATTATTCTCGGTGTGGGATAACATTGAGGCAAACGAACTTGTAGCATTTACCCGCGAAGTCGGCCGGGCGAAGATGTACAAGCTAAACATGAAGAACCAAGTAGTCATGAAACTCATCGAGCTGGACCGAGCGATCTCGAATTACCACGCCTCCAAGCTTGACAAGCCGCCTGTTATTGTAGAGGACGTGCCTGAAAACAGGTCAAGTGTGCCAATCTGTCCTTTATGAGAACGCTTTATCCGGAGGTATAGCGACCTTTCTCGGCATTGGCGTAACACCCACCCCACCAAGGACGACAGCATGGCCGATATGTGCCAGGAACAAGTAGATATGACGATCATGGCGGCGGGCAGCATCTTCGTTTAGGCGGCGAGCTGCCGCAGGTCATCGCCACTGGCGGCCCTGGGGAGACTGGGGCTCGGCGCCGTTGCGAAGCCCGATGCCATCGCGTCCCGGGGCGAGGGCGCCCTCGGGACCTCGCTGTTGCGGGCGGAGATTCTCGCCGGGCGGGCGACGCGAAAGGTCCATCCGATCCATGGGTTCGCGGGTGAACAGGTACCCTTGAATAACGGGATCAAGGGACGTTCCACTTGTTCGGTGGACTTCTGCTATTTTGCAGCAGAATCGGTACGCTACCAGCTTCGTGCCCGTCTTGAGGAATCCGCCACCTCCAGCCAGCCTTGGTCCACCCAGGCTCTCAGCAGATTGCGGGCCATCCTTTCGGAGAGGGCGAGCTCAACTGCCACGTCGGCGGAAGTAATAGTATCCTTTGCTGCAAACAGCCCCAAGATCCTTCTGGCCCTGTGGTCCAGGCGGCGCAGCTCCTCAGGCTCTGCAGGAACTTTCTGGTCTGCACATTTGAGGGCCTTCTGCCTTGCAGCCTCGAAGACCTCTGCCAGGGTCAGGATGAAGTACTCCAGCCAGGAGGTCAAATCAGCCTCGCCCCGTCCGAAGTAGTAGTTATGATGAGGGTGAGTGGATAAGGAACTGTAACAAAATAACTTAAGCAAATATTTAAATAGAGTACTTTCATAATTCGGCAACTGTAAGCCATACTTTAATTTTTTAGTTATATTAATACAAAGAGGTTGTTTCGTTATAGGTCCTAAGGCTTGGTAGTAGCCCTGCAGATCGCGAGCGTAGTGCTCTTCCAGGGAGAAGAATCCGTTCAGGCCAAAGCCGCCCCGGTGAAGGATGAAGGTTGCGAGCAGGCGGGCCGTCCTGCCGTTTCCGTCGTAGTAGGGGTGGATGGTCACGAACTGGTAGTGTATCAGCCCGGCTATCAGAGACGCGGGCAGCCCATCGGCCTCCGCCTTGCTGGCCCACTTGACCATCGAGGCCATCAGGCCGGGGACGTCCTTTGCCTCCGGCGGCAGATAGATCAGCCTATTCTGGAAGTGGTATAAGCAAACCAGCAATATCACTTGCTGCCGGAAAAACTACAATCGAAGGCTTTATTATTACAAATTCTGGCGGCGGTGGTAGTACTGCCGTTTTGTGCAACACAGCAACGTGATGCTATTCAGTTATATCTAAAATATACATATTATTCATTGTCTGGAGCTTCAACTGCGAAGACCTATATACGAATAATTGGCCAAGAGTATATGGTGGGATTAGATCATGACCTCTAAAGAGCTGCCTTCGACGTCAATATATATGGTCGTCTCCACAATGATGGTTCTCAGTCTCGGAATTACATCATCGTATGCCAGCGCTTTCTCGGACATTCCGAATTGTTCCGCTGAGGCAGATGGAATGTACCTGGATCTCGAAGTTCTGGACGACGACCTCGTCCATTTTGCCCTTGGCGAAGTGGATTCAAGTGGCCATACTTTTTATGGAATACCGTCTTCCCCAATGATTGAAAAGAAAGACTATGGCGGCCCTCAGTTCTTCTTCCAGAACAGCACCACGCATTTGGAGACACGCGAGTTGATTATTGAGATCGATCCCGATACACTCATATTATCGATACGCAACAAGACAGATCCCAGCAAGGAGGTCATTGCGCTTTTATCGCCTTTTGTGGTCCATGGAGATCTTCAAGGACTGATGATCGAAGGTGAAATGGAAAATGTCTACGGTCTCGGCGAACAGTTCCAGGAACCCGGGACTCCAGATGGTGACTGGACAGGGTGGACCCGATCGCCTGGAAATGCCTACGGAAATCGCATGACACATTTCAGCGGAGGCTTTACAGGAAATGCACAGTTTCCGGTTATGTATACACTTGGAGAGGGGTACTCGAACTTTGCCCTATTCATCGATATTCCCGAAGCTCAGAGCTGGGACTTCACCGCAACACCATGGACTGTGACTTCCCATGCTGGAATTATCCAAGGATATTTCATGGCAGGATCTAATCTTCCTGATCTAAGGCACGATTATATGGAGCTCACGGGACGGCCACCAGTGCCACCTAAGAAGGTCTTTGGGCTATGGGTTTCCGAATACGGCTATCGAAACTGGACAGATGTGGATGATCATCTGCAATCCCTTAGGCAAAAGGGCTTTCCAGTTGACGGTTTTGTGCTCGACCTCTTCTGGTACGGCGGGATTCGCGAGAAGGATCCTCAAAGCTCTATGGGAACTCTATCCTGGGATCTCAAAAATTTTTCAGATCCTGCAAGGAAACTCAGAGAACTGAAAGATCAGGGGATAGGAATTATAGTAGTGGAAGAATCCTATGTAAGTGAGGGAATTCCTGAGTACACAATCCTCGCAAAGGACGACTTCTTGGTAAAGGAGTCATCCGACGGAAATCCTGTAAACTTCTCCACCTGGTGGGGACTGGGTGGGATGATTGACTGGACGAATCTGCAGGCGGGAGATTTCTGGCACGATCTGAAACGAGTTGCTCTGATCAATGACGGTGTAATGGGTCATTGGACCGATCTGGGTGAACCGGAAAATTTTGATCCCACTGCCTATTACTATGGCTTCCCAGAGGAGGAAATTCACACCCACCCTGAAGTTGCCAACCTCTATAACTTTGACTGGCTTTCCAGCATTCATCGTGGCTATTGCCGAAACAACGAAAGCGCACGCCCCTTCATGCTCTCCCGCTCAGGAGTTTCCGGAATCCAGCGTTTTGGAGCTGCCATGTGGAGCGGTGACATCGGATCCAATATGGCCAGCCTGAATGCTCATTTTAATGCCCAGATGCATATGTCCCTCTCTGGAATGGACTATTACGGATCAGACCTGGGAGGCTTCTGGCGCACAGCGCTCGACGGTGATAAAGATGAGCTTTATACCCAGTGGTTTGCCAACGGAATGGCCCTGGATGTTCCTGGAAGACCTCACACCTTCAACCTGAATAAAGACCAGGAAACGGCACCAGACAGAATAGGCGATATAAATAGCAACCTGGCCAACGTTCGGCTGCGCTACCGTCTGAGTCCTTATGTCTACTCCCTCGCCCATATGGCAAACCGGACTGGAGATGCGGTATTTCCGCCGCTGGTTTACTACTATCAGGACGATCCCAATGTGAGGCTAATCGGTTCTGAAAAGATGATCGGTCCCAGCCTTCTTGTTGCAACGGTAGCGGAGTATGGCGCAAAGACAAGAGACGTATACCTGCCTGCAGATAATTGGACCGACTATCATACCGGTGAGACAAAAGTCAGCACTGGAGTGTGGGTCGAGAATGTCTCTGTCTGCAGGGATGGGCTATTTGTCTTGCCCCTTTATGCTCGTGCGGGAGCCATCATTCCAGAGATGCATGTGGATGAAAATACACTGGACATCCTGGGATTGAGGTCTGACGGATCTGAGGATCACACACTGGTGGTCAGGGTATTCCCAGATTTAACTCCATCATCGTTTACCTTGTATGAGGATGATGGGGCGACAGTGGCATACCTAAGCGGTGAAGTCAGGACTACAACAATATCCCAGGTCCAGGAGAATGGCCAGATTACCGTCAATGTGGCACCTTCAACGGGAACCTATAACGGAGCACCAGACAGTCGCAATACTGAAGTGATTCTTGTTGCAGGTGATCAGTCCATACAACAAGTCGAGCTAAATGGGCAATCAATGGCACAGCAGTTGAGCAGAGCAGCATACGATGATGCTGACAGAGGCTGGTTGCAAGAAGTGCCCGGAATTATAAGAGTGAAGAGCGGAATGATGCAGGTATCTATTGCAAAGGAGTTTCGTTTTTCCAGCACTCCTTAATTTTTGGTCGTGAACTCAGAATTGGTTGGAATTTCTCTGGCATTGATGAGGGTGATAACTATTGCCACCCAAGGAGGCAATCACTCTCTTTCAAGATGCTTTGAAAATAGTGCCAAATGACCTCTCCACCCCCACAATCGATTTGCGCTGCCATCATCCTATCTCTCCCACAGTCTTGGTCATTTCCTCCACAATAGCCACATACTCGCGAACAAGAGCCTTGCTCATCTCGAGCTCCGATGCGATATTTTCAGCAGGGAGCCCGTCCTTGA
>CAZWDT010000027.1:0-35820 GCA_964632755.1 uncultured Methanotrichaceae archaeon | reverse complement strand
CGGTCTAACCTGCCTTTGAAAAGGCAGGGATGCGGCCTGCTCTTTCTCCTCAAACAAGGTCTTCCATTCCCTCTCTCAGAACATCGATATCGGGAGTCATACGAAAACAGTTATCCATATTACTATAATACTCTTCCCCAGAAATACTGGCCCGCGCCCCGGTACAGAGGCCCAAGAAGCTTTTGCATCTCTTCAGGGTTGTGCTAGCCGCCAAAGCCGATGATCATCATCCGGTCCGAGAAAAGCTCCCGAGAGTATTGAACCCCGTCCTCAGCGCCGCCCCCTTGCTCCTCCCCGGCGCAGCACCTGCGATAGGCCGCAACCTCCGCCGTGTGATCTTGGCTTCCGTCGCCTACCACGATTCCCCCGTGTCGGCGAGGGGTTGGGGCCCGGAGGACGACGCTCCCCAGGGGTCGCTCGTTGTAGGCGGGTAAAATGGCGGTGATACGGCTCATGTTAACCGATCCTGGGTGAGACCTATTTATAGTAAATCCAAAAACTCTTCTACAGAAAGTCCAGCAAGGTTAATGAGTTTTCGCAGCGTTCCTCTATCAATTTCGCTATGCATGGGAATCGAAAGGGTCACAATGCTGCTTTGCTTGATCATAATTAAGTGGCTTCCTGTCTGTCTGGATGTTGTCCAGCCGGCTTTGGTGAATGCCTTGACTGCTTTTGCTTCGGACACCAGGGGAAGCTTGGCCATTATGCCTCAACTTCGACCATCCTTTCGCATTGTTGGGCGCATGTTCTTTCGCCGAGTACATCCAGGCAACCTTGTATAGCGTCTTTTATGTTCTCCAGGGCATCCTCAATCGTCCTTCCCTGAGAGACGCAACCTGGCAGAGATGGGCATTCCACAACGAACCAGCCATCCTCTCCTTCGCTTATCATAACCTTGAATCGCATGTATCTCCCATGCAAACATGTTCTTGAGAGTTAAGTAACTTGTTCTATTGGATTGATAGCCATTGGTGTTGAGCGCCGCCCCCTTGCCCCTGTTCTGCGGATGGCGGATCACCTGCAGCGCCTGCGATGGCAGCCACCTCTGCTTTGCGGTCAAGGCTGACGTCATCGATGGCAGAAGTTGAGGGTCCTGGTCTCTTGGATCTCTCTATGCTTGAGGTGGTTGAAAGACGCAAGCTGCATCCTCAAAGGCCTCCCTGAGAAGGTCGAGATCGTTGATGCTCCCCTCGACGAAGGTGACGTCGATCCCTTCGAGGTTCCCCTTCTTCCCCGAGGGGAGGTCGCCGGTAAAAAAGCAGAGGACGCCACGGATCCCTCTTCACGACCCCACCAGCTCCACGATCATCTCCCCGGCTCTCCCCTCCCCGAAGGGATTCCTCCACCCGTTCTCCGCACCCATCATCCTCCGCGCCCCTTCGACGATCCTTCCGCTCTGGGCCCCAACCAGCACATTAGCCCCAACATTTACGGTCTCCGGCCTCTCCGTGTTATCCCGCAGCGTCACGCAGGGAACGCCGAGGATGCAGGCCTCCTCCTGCACCCCCCCCGAGTCGGTCAAGATCAGCTGGGAGCCGGCCTCCAGCTGCAGAAACTCCAGGAAGCCCAAAGGCTCTATCGTCCGGATGCCGTCGAGCTGCAATCCGAACTCCTGGACCATCTTCCGGGTCCGCGGATGCATGGGAAATACCACAGGAGCTGAGAACTCGGATCCGACGAGCTCGAGGCCACTGATGATCTCTTCAAGCCTGCTATGATCATCCACGTTCTCCGCCCGGTGGGCGGTCACCAGGAAGTACCCCTTCGGCTCGAGCCCGAGCTCTTTCAACACGTTTACCTTCCGGCTGGCAATCTCCCTGTTCTGGTAGACCGAGTCCACGATCGTATTGCCGACGACGTTGATCTTTGCCTCAGCGATGCCCTCTTTTAGCAGATTATGCTTTGAGATCTCCGTGGGGGGAAAGAGATAATCCGAGACATGATCCGCTACTATCCGGTTGATCTCCTCAGGCATCTGGCGATCTAAGCTTCGAAGCCCGGCCTCCACATGGCCCACCTTGATATGCAGCTTTGAAGCCGCAAGCGCCCCGGCCATCACTGTGTTGGTGTCTCCCTGGACCAGGACAACATCCGGCCGCTCGGCCATCAGCACTTTCTCCGCCCCGGCCAAGATCCTTCCCGTCTGGAGGCCGTGATTGCCGGAGCCCACGTCGAGGTTGAACTCCGGCAGTGGAAGCTCCAGCTGCTCGAAGAAGATCCTGTCCATCTCGTATGAGTAGTGCTGGCCGGTGTGGATGACGTTGTAATCCAGGCCCCTTCTCTCGCATTCGCGGATCACGGGGGCCATCTTAATGATCTCCGGCCGGGTTCCGAGGATTATGGCGATGGTCATGGGTGATTATGCCTTCTGATTGTTGGTGTTACTGAAGAGCTGCCCAGGCCTTTCGCCCGCCCCAATAGATCCTCTCTTGAAGCCGGGATCTGCCTGATCTTCATATCGTTCCAGATCTTTCGCTGCCTATACATCCAGAAGTCAAGCTTGTCCTCGTCCAATGCATAGATCACAAGGCACCTCTCCAGAATCTCTCCCTTAATGTACCAGGGAGCATCTGAATAGATGATAATATCGTATCGCTGATCCTCAGATAAACGAAGGATCTCCCTATACAGATCATCATGATCTATACTCGCCTTTGATATGACGCAGATGTCGATCTCAGACTGGCTATCCGCATAACCTTTAACCCAGGATCCATAAGGCCAGGGCTCCCCCTGGAGTAAGGTAGAAGGGGTTTTAGGACGAAATCAGGGCTAATCCCCGCCTTTTTAAAGGCTGGATACAGCCCATACTTATTGATAAGTATATATACACATGGTGACCACATGTATGAATCAGGATGACTAAACAAGCGCATTGGGTACGCGCAAGAGGCTGTGTCTATAACGTGTATTATCACTTCGTATGGTCCACAAAGTATCGGAGAAATGTTCTTGTTGGATCAATAGCGGAGGACCTTCACTTGTTGCATGAATTGATCGCAAAGCAGAAGGATATTACATTAATCAATCAGGAAGTAATGCCTGATCACGTTCACCTCTTTGTGACTGCTCATCCAATATTTGCTCCTGCTAACATTGCCAAGATAGGTTCTTCGCTGAATTGTGTGGAAAGCGATCATCGCTCTGCTTGGACTTATTGTCAACTTCAATATGCATGAACTTCGACAGATTCATCATATATTCGCACATATGTCTTCTTAATGTATATAATGTAATGGAGAATATTAGCGTTCATTCGCGTTCATTCGTGGTTGAAATAGGGAGGAATACGCTCACCCACATCAAATAGCGAGGAACCATATTTAACGTCATGCAATATTAGGCAATTGTCACCCATCTCAATCCGAGCGCTGGAAAGATACACCCTGCTGGAGGCCATATTCCATTGTCTTCGTCGATTGCATCCGACCCTAAAGAATAGCTTCGAGCAAGAGGATGCTTTGCCTGGCGAATGCGCTTCGCTTGTGATGGTCGACACCTCTTATCACCCCCATCAATTCAGCGGTCGACCTCCTGCTTTGTCCCTCCTGCCCAAGTTGACTTCTGAATGTTCCCTCCCCCTCGGGCAGGCCTATATAATTGCCCTACGCTTCTAATATCTTTCAATTGAACCTCTCAGAAGGTGTAAAAAGATTTTGGGAACTGGGATACTGATCTCTATTCCATATCCCTTGCTAGATCCAATCCACGCAAGGAACCCTTATATGTGATACTCAACATAAGCCCACTTTCCAATTGGAGCCGGAAATATGAGGACCAGAAGGAGCAGGGAGGCGATCATACTAGAGATCCTCTGCATATGCCAAGATGGCCAAAATATCACCGGAATAGTCCACCGTGCCAACACCAACTACGCGACCATCAAGGCCTATCTGGACAAGCTGGTAGAGAGAGGCTTTGTGGCGGTGGAAAACTCCCCAAGCACCATATATATGACGACAGAGGAGGGCATAGCCCTTAGGGTCCGCCTCCAGTCGATCATGGATTCCCTCCAGGGCTTGTAAGCATCACTTGCCGGTAAAATAGACCGTTAGCGATTATCCTCCTCGCGTGGCGCATTCCTTAGGCTGCGACCTCGTCCGGAACCGTGCAATCGAATATCTCCATCGGCCAGGTGCTCGAGTTCTTCCCCCACCCGCCCAAATAATTGCAGCAATCCAGCCAGTCCGGCCATTGCTCCTTATGTTCATCAGTCGTCGTGATCGTCATCTTCCTGCTTATGTTAAATGAGCCCCAGTAATCCTCCTCCATCTCCAGCTGTGGATCCTTCCATGGATCGCTTCCGCCATGCAAGATCCCCATACTGATCCGGCCTTGCTCGACCTGCTGGTCCACCCTCATCTCGATCAGGCTGGTCTCGGACCTCTCCCCTTCTTCCGAGTAGACCGAGCTATCCATTCCGGATAGCTCCAGGCTGCCGGAGAGCAAGCGAGCCTGGTCGAGCTCAATCCATGTTGCAGTACCCGTCCGAGAGTTTCTGATCCAGGTCTGCCTATTGATTGTGGATCCCTGGTCGAGGCTCCTCCAGTCCTGCATCTCGATTGTCGCGCCCTGGCTGGAGCCATCTTGGTTCGCGATCGCGAATTGGCCTAGGCCCATGACGGCAATCATCCCCATCAGGATGAATATCTTCAGTTTCATCCACAGTCTCCGGCCGGACATGGCCTCTTTTATGAGGCCGAGGATATATCAATCTGGTGGATCCGATCCTTAGATGTCGGGAAAGGTCTTATCAAGGATCGATGCTTATGATTGCACGGCATGAAGCTCAAGATCAAGATCACTGGCCCCTTGGTTCATGACGTAGGCTATCGAGCTTTCCTTCTGGAGATGGCCGAAGATCTGGAATTGATGGGTTTCTCTGCGAGAAACATGCTGGAGGACGACGAGCAGCTGGTCCTCGCCTTGGCAGAGGGCGATCTTGATGCAATGGCTCAATTCCGGCAGATTGTGGAGAGAGAACATCCTCCAAAGGCTGAGGTGCGCGAGATCATCATCACTGAATTCGATGGCGTCGTTGGAGGGATCGATGCCTTCAGCAGAAAGTTCAGCGCAAGGCAGCTAAGAAAGGGGATTAGCTCGATAATTCGAATTGAGACGATGCAGGATCAAATGCTGCTAATGCAAGGCGAGATGCTTAAGAAGCAGTGCGATATGCTCGAAAAGCAAGATATGACTCGCGAATCGATCGAGAAGACGCGCCATGATATCGTCGACGAGCTGAAGGCCACAAAGCAGGACCTAGCTGGGGAGATTCGCGAGTCCACCCATTCCATCGTCGAAGAGGTCAAGGAGACGAGAGACGTCATATCGGAGCAGAAGTTGAGCATGGAGGTGAGGTTGGACCGAGTCGAGGGCGATATCGCGCAGATAAAGACCAAGATCGGCCTTTGATCTCCCTTCCATTTGCTGCAGCGCATCGAATGCATTTGAATCCCCGTGCTCGTCCTGGGGCGGACCTCCGCAACCTTTACCTACTCCTCCATCAATTTCGGCCCATCAGGTGATGCTGCTTGCAGTTGCTTCTGATTCACTCCGACTACATCGAGTTCGAGGCCCAGAGGCCTACGAAGATGGCCGAGGAGGTGGGCGAGGATGCCCGCATCGGCCGTCTTGAGGAGGCCCTGACAGCCTTCATTGCCGTTGAGAAGTTCGACCAGGATGACCCTGAAGCAGTGGTGGCCAGGGCCGCGGGGGAGATCGCGGATATTGCGCGGAAGGTTAAGGCCGATCGCATCATGCTCTATCCTTACGCCCATCTGAGCAGCGAACTCTCCGATCCGGATACGGCCATAACCGTTCTCAAAGGACTGCAGGAGTCCCTTTCAAAGGATTTCCAAGTGGTCAGGGCTCCATTTGGCTGGTACAAGGCCTTCAAACTGAGCTGCAAAGGCCATCCCCTCTCCGAGCTCTCGCGATCCATCCGGATAGGTGGGGGCGAGGTCGTCTCCAAGGCCCTCAAGTCCGAGGAGAAGGCGGTCTCCCACTGGCGCATCTTGGCGCCCGGTGGAGGGATGGTCCCCGTCGATGATTTCGATTTCGCTGGTCACGAGAAGCTCGAGAAGTTCGCCCGCTACGAGATCGAGAAGTCGCGAGCAGTCGACAAGGTCCCGCCTCACGTCGAGCTGATGCGCCGCCTCGAGCTCGTCGACTACGAGCCAGGCTCGGACTCGGGCAATATGCGGTTCTATCCGAAGGGCCGCCTGATCAAAGGCCTTTTGGAGTCTTATGTCCTCGACAGGGCCTCCGATCTCGGGGCGATGGAGGTCGAGACGCCGATCATGTACGATATGGACCACCCAACGCTCAAGAACTACCTGGACCGCTTCCCTGCGAGGCAGTACACCATCGAGGCCGAGAAGAAGCATCTATTTCTGCGCTTTGCCGCATGCTTCGGCCAGTTCCTCATGGCAAGCGAGATGGTGATGTCTTACAGAAACCTCCCCCTGAAGCTATTCGAGATAACCAGGTACAGCTTTCGCCGAGAGCAACGCGGCGAGCTCGTTGGGATCCGGCGCCTTCGGGCATTTACGATGCCCGATATGCATACCCTCTGCCTCGACATGAATTCTGCCGTCGAGGAGTTTCGGGAGCAATACCAGGCAAGCATATCGGTCCTGAAGGAGGCTGGCCTCGACCTCGAGGACTACGAGGTAGCCATACGATTCACGAGGGACTTCTACGAGTCCAACAGGGAGTTCGTGGAGGGCCTTGTGGATATAGTCGAAAAGCCGGTCTTGATCGAGATGTGGGACGAGCGCTTCTTCTACTTCGTCCTCAAGTTCGAGTTCAACTTCGTCGACGCCCTCGACAAGGCAAGCGCCCTCTCTACTGTCCAGATAGACGTGGAGAATGCTGAGCGCTACGGCATCACCTATGTGGACCCATCCGGAGAGAAGCAGCTTCCAATCCTGCTTCACTGCTCTCCAAGCGGAGCAATCGAGCGGCTGATGTACGCCCTTCTGGAGAAGGGGGCAATGGATACTGTCTCCGGAAAGCTGCCCATGTTCCCGGTCTGGCTCTCGCCCACTCAATTAAGGATCATCCCCATTGCAGAGCGCCACCAGTCCCGGGCAATGGAGCTGGTGCGCCTCCTACCCTTCCGCGTCGACGTGGACGATCGCGATGAGACGGTTGGAAAGAAGATTCGCGACGCAGGAAGGGAGTGGATACCCTATGTCGCGGTTATCGGCGACGAGGAGCTGAAGTCAGGCGAGATGACGGTGACGATCAGGGCCGAGTCCCAGCCCTCCAAGCCCAAGAAGGTCCGCATGAGCGTGGAGGATCTCAGCTCTCGAATCGAGGAGGAGACGCGGGGAAAGCCCTGGAGGCGCCTTCCCTTGAACGAACGCCTAACGCTTCGCCCCCGCTTCGTCTAGGGGCGGGAGGGCGTGCCGGGGGCCTCCCCCCTCCCTTCACGAGGGCGCCTTTCGAGAATTGAACTCGCCTCCCAGAGCGTCATACATTGAGGCGAGCGCGAGATGCATCACCTTATCGGCTTCGACCATCCCTTCGGGTTGGGGCCGTTCTGGATAAGAATAATTGGGCGATTGATGCCCTCAGCCCATCAGGGGTCGGTTGGTCCTCAAGGCCTCCTCTGCAGAGGCGAGCAGAGCGCCGAGGTCGCCGGAGTCCTTATAGATCTCCACCATCACCTCTGCGAGGCTTCCCTTCTCCACCCTCTCTTTTATCAAGGGCAGGTAGCGGCGCTCGTCCGGTCCCGCTACCCTATATGCTTCATTGTAGAGGGCCAAGAGCTCGGGCTTGAGCTCAGAAGTGCCCGATCTTATGGCCTTCTCTAGCGCATCCCTCATGGCATTTTCTTCCTCTTCCAGTTTGAGGTCGGACCGCAGGAGGCAGAGCAGAAAGGCCGTCTGAGCCATGTCTGAGCGTATCGACTCTTGCTCGTCTATCGCTTTTACCTCCAGGCAGCTTCTGGAGAAGCGCACGATCACGCCGCGGGAGTTGACCCACTCCCGGCAGAGGATCCCTCCGTCGAGCCTCTTCAAATCCTTGTAGATCCTTCGATTGATCTCCACGTAATCCCTCATTCGATCGAGCCTCTCCGGCAGGATGTCATTGCATATCAGCGGGATTCTCCTCTGGTTCTCCCTGTAGAACCTGAGCCGATTGTCCATGTACCCATTCATCTCTCCCTCTAGAAAGGGGGATGCGGCAGATACCGCGACGAGGTAGGGGATGAGGGATCGAACCCTGTTGAACTTGCGCACGAGGTCCTCCTCGCCCCGATAGGGGAAGTTTATCTGCATGGCCTGAATGTTGAGCCAGCCGTGCTGCCAGATGTTGAATATGCGGTCGTAGACCTTGTAGTACTCCCCTTCCTGGTGGTCCCAGGGGGCGGTCTCGGTAAGCGTCAGCAGTGGGTGCATGCCCAATCCAAGGAACTTGCAGTCCGAAAACTCCCTATACAGCCGCTCCACTCCGGCGAATAGCGATCGCTCGAGGGAGGCAAGGCTCTCGGCAGGCCTTCTTGGTATCAGCTCTATCGCGTGCTTCTGGAGCTCCTTTGAGAGGAATAGGTCTCCGAAGGGAACCTCTGAAACCATCTCCCCTGCAACTCTCTCTATCAGCCTATCTGCGATTGGCAGGGGATGGAACGAGGAATCATTGATTGAGAGTTCGTGCTCAGTTCCGACGGTCATGGCGCTCCTTCAGCCGGACCTCGCCGACCTTCACGGTCTCCGGCTCTTCTATCTTCAAGATCACGGAGAGCTCCTCCTGGGAAAGGTCCCTCACAAGACGGATGATCTCCTCCATCGCGCGGTTGTACTGTTCCCTGTAGGCCTCCTCGTCCTCGATAAGGGATCCTGCCATGGGGCAGATAGACTCCTTCTTCAGGTATATCTCCAGGAAATCTCCTGAGATATCGAATGTGAAGGGTCCTGCGATGCAGGTCTCGGGCTTTGCCTCATGCACACGGCATCTGCCATTCTCGAAGAGGACGCAGAACCCGTCCTCCTTCGTTTTCAGCCGGTGATACCCAATGTGCTCGATATCATCGGGGCTTGCGCCATGCCGGAGCAAAGCCTCTATCCTATGCTGGGTGAGGGGTGGGTGTGCATCCTTGCAGCATCCGCCTCCCAGCCCGCAGCTCATGCATATCTGGCTGAACTTATCGTAATTGTTAGCTGAACTAATGACTATCACCTCGAATGAGGGGCCGGCGTGGGCCGGCACCCTAGAATGGTTGGATCTATCGCTTCAGGTCCATCTTGTAGGAGGACAGGCCGTTTTCCGTAAGCACTCCATCGAGGAACGGTGCCTGGTAGCGGGCGTTTACGCCCACATCGTAGGAGTCGTATACGACCCCGGGGATGAAATCCCTCTCCTCTCCGCCTAGCAGAAAAGTGACTATCTCTCGATAGACGTCGGGATATTGATCGTCCTCTCCCCCGTCAAGGGATGGATTGTCGTTGACCTCGATCACCCAGAGCTGGCCCTGGCTCTCCTTGATATCAACGCCGTAGAGGCCGCGGCCTATGGCCTCGGCTGCCCTTATCCCTAGATCGGTGATCGATTCTGGAACGTCCTCCTGGGCCACGCTCTCTACGCCGCAATAGACCAGGTGCCCGTCCACGTTCGCCTGGATCTTGAACGTCTTTGGCGGGATGACGTAGCGGCAGGCGTAGAGGAACTCTCCATCGAGCACTCCCACCCTCCAGTCGTATCTCGACTCGATGTACTCCTGGGCCACTATCCAGTCCGACAGCTTGAGGAACCTTCGGGCGACCTTCAGGAACTCCTCCACCGACGAGGCCTTCTCAACGCGGGCTGAGAAGGATGTCGAGGGCTCCTTGAGCACCAAGGGGCATCCCAGATCATCGAGCAGCCATTTTGCATACTCGGGCGCAATATCCCTCTTGCTCGGAAAGACCGTCCGCGGCATTGGAATGCCCCTCTTCATGAGGTGCATGTACATATTCACCTTGTCTGCGCAGATCTGGATCGAGCGGGGGTCGTCTATCACAGGTATCCCGTACATGCTCGCGATCTTCGAAGCGACATACGTGGCATTCATGGGGTCGGTGTTCGCCCTGATGAAGAGGGCGTCGAGCTTAGGGATCTTCTTGATATCCACTGGGAAGATGAACTCCGCAGTGTGGCCCATGCTCTCGGCAACGTCCCTGCACCTGATGAGGGCTGTTAGCTGCTCAGAGCTGCTCAATGTCTGCCTGTTTACGAAGATGCCAAGCCGGCTCATTGTCTTGCCCCCATCTTCAAGAGGCTCTGCAACATCGTCATCTCCTCCTCTGTCAGCTGGGAGTACTTCACTGGGGCCAGGGCCGAGAGTCGATACCCTTCCTCCTTTATCAGCACCATCTCCACGAAGGGTATGCGGAATACCTCGTAGACCCTCTCTGCGAGATAGGCTGCCTCTTGGCAGCAGTTGATGGTCTTTCCGAATATGGAGGTGCAGCAGGCAACCGAGGCCTCTTCCCCCATCCTCTGGTAGCAGAAGGGATACTTGCCGTGGTTGGTCACGTGCTTAATCACCTTCTTGGCTCCGCCGGAGTCTCGGACCACGAAGTGATCCGATGGGGTCGAGAAGTAGTTCAGACCGTAGATCACCGCAGGAAGGTCCACATGGGAGTACGATATGTTCCAGTCGCACGCGGGGATCTCGTTCATCCTTGCCTTCTCCATGCAGATGGGCACGATGTAGGCATCGAGGACGTCGCTGCTGCTCGGAACTGTCGCGATCCCCTCATGTTCGTTCCTCACTATGGTGTAGTAAGGCTCGGTCTTGTAAAAATAACTCTCGTTAATAATATATACACTGTCATGGTTATTCAGCGTATACATTATATCCTTTTTGGGAATATGGTCTTTCTTACGTTTGTTCATTCAAATCATCACCGACGGCCCTACCGTCCAAAACAGGCCTCCCTCAACCTCGAAGTAATGGGGGCGGTGGCAGAATAGGACTCTCCTCTAGGATGCTCCTTCCAATGATGCCTCATCAGGCTTTGGTCAAATCCCATGAGCGAATCCTCGGCATAATATGCCGAATCTCCAAACTAAAAGTGAGGGTGTTGTTGTATTTAGATCTTGCCGTCGCCTCATCCCGGGGTTGATGCCCCTTAATCGATTGGTAATGCGGGATCTGGCAATCTCACCCCCGTCTCTTTGCGATCTCATCGCGCGGTCCCTTGGAGGAGACCTTTGGGCAAGGTCGGGGCAATGATCGCCACGAGCCCCCCATGAAGCCAGAACGCAAGAATTGTGCTGGATTGCTCTCGTCGAATCCCTCGATGGATGCGTCGTCTGCGTGATGGAAGCGCCGCCTTTCCGGGTCGCCGATCCGCGATAGAGCCCTTCAGCCCTTGGCCTTTTTTCCCTCTCAGCCAAGCCGTCGAAGCAGCTCCTCTCGATCGGTGATGGGTGGCTGGCAAGTCCGATTCGAGCAGATATAAGCGGTCGCTTCTTCCGGGATATGGGCGATCCCTTTTGCAATCTCGGTTGCCCCTTCGTCGGCGAGCGAAACAACGCTTCTTGGGAGATATCGGCTTCGCAAGATCCCAGCCATATGAATGGCCTCATTGCGCGGGCCGGCAATGACGATCTCCTCGTTAGGTCCCATGGCGAAGTCCAGGGCGATCATCGCTTGGGCGGATGCCGCTAGGTTTGCCTTCCCGAGGGAGGCCTGCAATGCCTCTCTTCCGAGCGCCTCCAGGTCGAGGCGGCCCGTCAGCTTGGCAAGGCGAAGCAGGTTCCATGCGGCAACAGCGTTTCCGGAAGGGGTGGAACTGTCGGAGAGGACCTTCTCTCTGATTATCAGGGATTCGTCGCCCTCGGCTGTGAAGAAGAACCCTCCTTGCAACCCGTCCCAGAAGAGGTCGACCATTGCAGAGGTAAGGTCCAAGGCCATCCCCAGATGTTCTCGCTTGAACGTTGCAAGATAGAGCTCGATTAGCCCCCATATGAGGAATGCGTAGTCGTCAAGCTTTCCTTCTATCCCTGAAACGCCCAAGCGATAGCGGTGCAGAAGGGCTCCGTTTTTGTACATCTCCCTCATCAGAAACTCGGCCGCCCTCTCGGCCGCTTCTCCATAGGATCTATCATTCAGCGTCCAGGCGGCCCTCGCAAGGGCTGCGATCATCAGGCCGTTTCCGTCGGTCAGGATCTTGTCGTCTTTGAAGGGATGGGCTCGAGCATCCCTTGCGGCGAGTAGGATGCTACGGCAATCCTCTGGATCGAAGTCCTCCAGCCCCTCTTTGGGATCTAAGGCAACTCTTGGAACGTTCCTTCCCCGTCCAATCCCGCCCTCGGAGCCGACGTTTCCATCGCGAGAGATTCCGTAAAGCCTCATCATGGGCTTGGCCTGCGGTCCGAGGGCTTCCTCGAACTCCTGGCGTGACCAGAGATAGAAGGCCCCTTCCTCCCCATCGCTGTCCGCGTCCTCCGCCGAGTAGAATCCTCCCTCCGGAGAGGTCATCTCCCTTTTTACGTACTCCAGTATCTCCCGAGCGGTCCGGGCATACGCATCGATTCCTGTAGCCTGGTAGGCCTCCAGGTAGGCGATCTCAAGCATGGCCTGATCGTAGAGCATCTTTTCGAAGTGAGGAAGCGACCACTCCGCGTCGGTGGAGTAGCGATGGAATCCGAATCCAACCTGGTCGAAGATGCCGCCCCTGCGCATGGCCTGGAGGGCTGTCTCGGCCATATCGAGCGCTGCATCATCTCCAAACCGCTTCCAGTAGCGAAGCAGGAATAGGATGTTATTGGGATTTGGAAACTTGGGCGCCTTCCCAAACCCGCCGTGTATCCAGTCGAAGTGGCGAGCGAGCCCTCCATATGCCTGGTGCATCATCCCCAAATCCATCTCAACTTGGTCGGCAGGACCTTCGGCCATGCGGGCCATCAACGCCTCTGCATATGCGTATAGGTCGCTTCTCTTCTCCTTCCACATCTCGGCTATCTGTGGAAGAAGTTCCAGCATGCTGCCGCGGCCGGGCGGCCCCGGGATGTAGGTTGTGGCAAGAAAGGGCTTTCTATCCGGCGTCATGAAGATGGAAAGCGGCCAGCCTCCTCGGCCCGTCATCTCCTGGCAGGCCGACATGTAGATCCCATCGATATCCGGCCGCTCCTCGCGATCCACCTTTATGGAAACAAACTCCCTGTTGAGCAGCCTGGCCACATCCGGATTCTGGAACGACTCGCGGGCCATGACGTGGCACCAGTGGCAGGCGGAGTAGCCAATGGAGAGGAAGATCGGCTTGTCCTCCCGCCTGGCCTTCTCGAAGGCCTCCTCTCCCCAGGGGCGCCAGTCCACGGGATCATCGGCATGTTGCAGCAGATAGGGGCTCACCTCCCCTGCGAGATCGTTCATCGATCCTCCAGGGAAAAAAATGTGTGGCGGCCTATTCTTGCAGGCCGAACTTATCCGTGTCCACCCATTCCATGCTCAGCAGGGACCAGAAGTCGAGCGCAAGCCCTTGAAGGACGTACTCATAGGGAAGCCAGCCATATCCCTTATCGCCCCAGCCAGTGCCCCAGGAGTTCCTGATGAGAAGGGCGCCTGTCGTCGTCTTGTCGCACTTCTTGTTCTTGATCTTCTTCTTGTCGTCGTACCCTGCGGCAACTATCGCATGGCCCCACTCGGCACTCTCGCTTGGGCAGGGGAAGGGAATTTCGCCGGGGATGTCTGCGCTATCGAAGGATGGGAATCCGAAGAAGCCGAACATCGAGGGTATGCCGCAGGCCAGGTAGGCCTTGACCTTGGCGAGCACCTTATCCTTGGGGACGTTCGATCCCAGGGGATCGTGGCAGAAGTACCTCAGTGCCTCGTAGTTGTCGGCTACTGCATAGACGAAGTTGCTGGGCTCGAGTTCATAGTCCTCCACCTTGTACGGCCAGTACCTCTCAGGAGGGACTCCGCAGAGGACCAGGGCGCCCATGGTATTTCTCAGCCATGCCCCGGTGTCGCCGGTCACTCCCATTAGGTTTCGTGTGGTCTTGTATATGAACAGACGGGATCCGTCTATATGTTTTCCAAATCCACGACGCTGGAAGTACTCCACAACCCCAACTGCGGCGTTAGCTGTGCACGAACCCAGGTTCTTTTGATCCTCCACGTTCGAGAACCAAGGCCTCAGGTCCACGCTGGCGGGAATGGCCTTTCCTGGCTTATCCTTGGGAATTCCAAGCTTCTCGTTCATTGCGACGATTCGTGGATCCTGGTCTGACAAGTCTCTCAGATCTGGCATGGGGGGAAGCCATCCAGTTCCGAAGCTCTCCCCTGTCTCCGGGGAGATCGCGTTTTTAAATATTCCCATCATTTAAATCAGTCCATTTAGTAAACTTAAATTAAATCCGTTATATCTCCATTGCGTTGCAAGGGGCGCAAAGCCCCATATCTGGATTAAATGCCGGTTATTCTCGACTGTCCTCCAACACTCCCGAATATAACTTCGAATTGTTATGTCAAATCTAATACTTATAGATATCTGCGATTGATCGTAATATATGCGATTGACATGAAGGCCGATTATAGTTCCGAATATCTCATCCTGGAGAAATGAATGAGGGGGGTTTCCCCTCCTGCTGGAGAGTTACCTATCGCTTCACCGGTCCCAATGGGGCAACGACTTTGCCGTAGACCTCGTTGAGCACCTGGGCGAGTCCGGCGTAAATCGCGGATGCTCCGCAGATTATCCCCTCGTATCCGGTCAGCGTGGCGATGAAGGCGTTGCCTGTCGCGTCGCGGATGGCAAGCAGGAAGAAGAGAATCGTCAGGCTCAGGAAGACGAACTGCAGGGCCCGGTTGAGCCTCAACGTCCCTATGAAGAGAACGCCTGTGAATATTCCCCACATTATGAAGTAAGCTACGAGGGCCGTCTTGGATGTTGCCGTCCCAAGCCCCAGGTCTGGCATCAGTATGAGGCCCACCAATGAGAGCCAGAAGAGCCCATAGGACGTAAACGCCGTCATGCCGAAGGTGTTGTTCTTCTTCCACTCCATAATGCCTGCTATGATCTGAGCAATCCCTCCGTAGAAGATCCCCATAGCTAGTATCATCCCTCCAAGCTCGAAGTACCCGGCGTTATGAAGGTTCAGGAGCACTGTTGTCATTCCAAAGCCCATCAGTCCCAGCGGAGCCGGGTTGGCCGTTGTGTCCTTGATCTTGAACGTCGATTCTGTTGTAGTCTTAATATCTTTCAAGCCATTTCCCTCCTTTACTAAGTGTTATTGTGAATTATTCGTATTAATCGCTTCCCCTACGAAATGCTATCGATAATAATGTAAATCAATTACAATGAGATGAATCATTGAAAGGAATTTCGATCAATTAGCTGTCTGGAAAAGAGCGTTGGGCCGTTCAAAGGGGAGCGGGAGCTGCCGCACATGGAAACCGTCCGCGCACCGGAGGGCGACGGAATCGTCCACCATTCGCCCAAATCTCCAGGAGCCCTTGGACTGGCTCGCGCTTCTGGTGTGAGCAGCCCGTCGGCTGAGGCTGGAATCGCGACCTTCTCGCGGAGCCCTTGGACTTGGTCGTGCCTCTGCGCGGGCGGTCTTTCCTGGCGACCTTCCCGTGAAGTTTATCATTCACCCCCGATGAAGCGATATCATGCGGGAGGCCTAAAAGGTTGTGCGGCATCAATGGCTTCACCTGGAAGGACGAATCGCTGATCGCACGGATGAACCGGGATCTGAGCCATCGCGGTCCGGATGATGAGGGGGCGTACTCAGACGGCAGGGTATCCTTGGGCCATCGCCGGCTCTCGATCATCGACCTATCACCGCTAGGCAAGCAGCCGATGTCCAACGAGGACGGAAAGATCTGGATCGTCTTCAACGGGGAGATCTACAACTTCTCCTCCCTCCGGGAGGAGCTTGAGGGGCTCGGCCATTGTTTCAGATCGAGGACCGATACGGAGGTTATAATCCACTCATATGAGGAGTGGGGTAGCGCATGTTGCCAACGGTTCAACGGCATGTGGGCGTTTGCGATCGTTGATAAGAGGAAGGGAGAGCTCTTCCTGAGCAGGGATCGCTTTGGGATCAAGCCCCTATACTACCATCTGGATGGCGACGGCCTGATCTTCTCTTCGGAGATCAGATGCATACTCGAGCATCCCATCCCTAGGCGGCCCGACGATCGGATGGTCTACGAGTATCTTGCCTATGGATTTCACGATCACTGCAGGGAGACCTTCTTCTCGGACGTGCACCGGCTGATGCCTGGAGAGTGCCTGATATATCCCCTATCCGGCGGGCAGGTCGAGAGGTTCAAGTGGTACGATCTGGCGAAGGGCATCGAGAGTTCCTCCTTATCCTTGGAGGATGCCGAGGTGTGCATTAGGGAATTATTCCAGGATAGCGTTCGACTGAGGCTGATTGCCGACGTCCCGGTAGGCTCCTGTCTGAGCGGGGGCATCGACTCCTCTTCAATCGTTTACATGATGCGGCGGCTTCTTAAGGATGGCAGGATAAAGGCCTTCTCAATGGTTTTTCCAGGTGCAGATGTGGACGAGTCCTCCTATATCGATGAGGTGGTGGAGCATACGGACGTCGAGACATATCGGATAACCCCGACGCCTGAGGATCTGATGAGGGATCTATCCGACCTCGTCCGCACTCAAGAAGAGCCCTTTGCCACATTATCCATATACGGCCAGTACAGGGTGATGCAGCTTGCCCATCAAAGTGGCATGAAGGTGCTCTTGGACGGCCAGGGGGCTGATGAGATCCTGGCTGGCTATTTCATCTATTTTAAATATTATATCTTTGAATCGCTGAAAAAGGGGCGATTGAAGGAGGCAGAAGCGGCCGCCGCGCTCTTGAGCCGTCGGTTCGACGACCTGGTGATCTTTCCCCTTGCGGTCCTTGGCGGCAGATTCGAGATCGTCCAGGGGATCATGGAGAGGATATGGCAACGAAAGCAGGGCTATCTGCAGCGCTTCTACAGCGGGCCGGTCTCCAACCCATTCGTCGAAAGGGGCTTTGACCTCAACTCAGCGCTCCTCAATAACCTGGTCAAATACAGCATTCCTCAGCTCCTCCGATACGAGGACAAGAACTCCATGCGCTGGTCGATCGAGTCCCGCGTTCCATTCCTGGACTATAGGCTCGTGGAGCTTGCGCTCTCCCTTCCCTCCAACTACAAGATCAGGGAGGGCACGACGAAGTACGTATTCCGCAGGGCAATGAAAGACCTGGTCTCCTCGCGCATACTCGGACGCAAGGATAAGATCGGCTTTGCCACCCCGGACAAGGACTGGCTCGCAAACCCGGCATTGGCCAGCATTATGGGGAAGGTGGTGGATTCAAAGGAGTTCCGTTCCCGAAAGTACTGGAAGCCCCTAGAGGTCTCGTCGATGGTGGACGAGCACACGAAGGGCATTCGCAACTGGAGCGAGGAGCTCTGGCGGGTATTGAACTTGGAGATGTGGCTTAGGGAGTTCGTGGATGAGCAGATGCAGCGACCGACTGAATGAAAAAGGGTACTGCAAACATATATTCATGCAATGCCATCGGGTCAGCCTCGATAAGGCCCAAGTGCTTGAGGCCCTCGATTCTCTTTGCCTCCCAAGCGGCTCCAACGGTGCAATGTGCAAACCTAAAGTCGATTGGGCCATTGGGGCTGGGCACCATTCGATGAAAGTGCTATTCTTGGCAAGCTGGTATCCCAATCCAGATAATCCTGTAGAGGGATTGTTCATAAGGAGGCATGCACTTGCGGTATCGCAGTATTGTGATGTCTCAGTATTATATATTCACACAAGAGGAGCCAAAGATAAAGTGATAGTATCGGAGGATGAGGGCCTCCTTGAGATCGGTATCTTTAGGAAGATTGGATCTGGTATGCGGCATAAAACGTGTGATCTTATTCTTGCTTATCTACAGGGCATAAGGGAAGGACTGGAGATCGTCGAAGCCCGTCGAGGCAGGCCGGATATTCTTCACGTTAATGTGATCTATCCGGCCGGGCTGATAGCCCTTCTACTCTCATTCCTGAAGGGCTATCCATATATCATCACTGAACACTCTACCGGCTATCTGATTGAGGACGGAAGCTTCAGCAGAAGATCCATATTGATGAAGGCTGCCATAAGATGGGCGGGCAATAGGGCCAAACGGATCACTACCGTTAGCCGAAAGTTAAGGGATGCTATGGTCGACGCAGGGATAAAAAATCGCTATTCGATCGTTCCCAATGTAATATATATCGCATCGCCCATCTCAATTCGCCGTAGCAGCATTGACGAAGGAGGAGATATAAGGAAGAGGATGATTCATATCTCTCTTCTGGACGATCGGCAGAAGAACGTCTCTGGAATACTGAAAGCCCTTAAGGTTCTGGCCGATAGAAGGGACGACTTTAGGCTGGACATCGTAGGTGAAGGGCCGGATCGACGGAATCTTGAGGCCCTTGCCGCAGATCTGAGCCTTCTCAACGACAAGGTTTTCTTCCACGGAAGGGCAAGCGATGAGGATATTGCCCTTTTCTTCTCCAGATGCCACTTTTTCATCATGAATAGTAACTTTGAGACGTTTTCTGTGGTGACTGCCGAGGCTTTAGCAGAAGGAAAGCCCGTCATAGTGACCAAATGCGGCGGGCCGGAGGAGTTTGTCGATGAATCATGCGGGATTTTGTTGGATCCAGGGGACTTCGAAGGCTTGGTGGGGGCTATCGATTTTATGCTCGATAATTTTCAGGCTTACGATCCTGAGACGATCAAAAAGCGAGCCCGGGATCGGTTCGATGAGAAGAAGATAGGAATGATCTTCTCAGGCATTTATGAGGAGATAATCGGATGAAATCTCCGGAAATTGGTAATCGATCCATCCAGGCCATGGCTTTAGAGGACATCTTGCGAATTCCAGCCCTTGAAAGGATGCTTCAAGGAGACGTAGGCGTATTCAGTGTTAGGTATCTATTTATCAATAATTATTCAAATTTACTTGTAAGCCGGGCATCAAATCCAGCAAAGATTGGTATCGCATCACAAGAAAGCATCGATATATATTGCCTCATGAGACTAATGCGCGATATATTCGTTAGATCTTCAATTCATCCCGCTGAGCTGCTATTTATATCCAGGGATCGAAAGGTCGAGGTTCGCTCGCCGCATGGCTTAATCGCTGGGGATTACCTGTTTTACAGCATCGAGGACCACTTGAAAAGGCATAATCCTGACATCAATTATCATATGTTCTTCCTCGATGACGGCTACGAGAAATTTAAGCATGCCTCTCCTTTTGATCTAATTCGCAGCCTAAGTTTCAGCCTCTGCAGGTCGGTACAATGGAGGATGCATCGCAATCGCATCTTGGAGCAGCTTCCCTGCGAAGAGAGGGAAAGTCTGTCGCTATGTATTTCATCCTTTTATAATCCCAGGCAGTTACTCAATAATGCTCTCTTGGGATATAGCATTAGGAATCTGCTTGAGCATATCCGCCCCACTGTAATTATCTCGAACGACGACTGCATCTACACCAAGCTTGTAGACTCGCATGCTTGGTTCATAGTGCTTCAATCAGCTAATGTATTGGATTCTGTGGATGAATGTCGCTCAATCATATTTCAGGATTCCTCGTTAATGCCCTATTATTTCCTAGCATCGGGGAAGATGTATGCAGAGATTAAAGAGAAGCATGACATGGCCAAGCGGATTATAGTCGTTGGACTTCCCAGATACGATCTATTATATAAATCTAAATATCTATACTCAAAGACATGTTTCCTTAATGAGCATGGCATCGATCCAGACAATAAAATCGTCTTATGGGCCACTCAGACCCATGGGCTGAGCAAGGAGGAGAACTTGATGAACTTGGAGGCGGTCTTCGGGGCCATTGAGGGCTTGAACGGATCCACTTTGATCATCAAGCAGCATCCGGCCGAGGGCGAGGAGCATACGATGATGATCCATCATCACCTAGATATGCATCCCATAAGCGCATTGATCGTTCCCAAAGACTTCGATATTATCGAGCTCGTGACCGTCTGCGACCTGATGATCACCAGGCACTCGACGACTGCCATGGAAGCGGTGGCTTTGAATAAACCTATAATCATCCTCAATCTGAGCGGGAATCCGGATCCTGTTGACTACGTGGAGGCTGGAGTTGCCCTTGGTGTCTATAGCGAGGAAAGGCTTCGCCCGGCAATTCAGCGATTGCTGGAGGATGACAGCGTTCTTGCAACGCACAGGCAGGCATATGTGGAAAAGCACCTTTACAGGATCGATGGAGGTGCCACGCAACGAGTGGTGAACATAATCCAAGGATGCCTGCATTCGAAGAGGGATCATGAAAAATGATATTTTAGCTGTAATTCCCGCCAGAGGTGGGAGCAAGGGCCTTCCTGGAAAGAATATCGCCCTTCTCAACGGCCGCCCTCTCATAGCGTATACCATAGAGGCAGCATTTGCGTCTCGATATGTGAGCAGGATTGTCGTATCCACCGACGATGTCAAGATTGGGGAGGCTTCTCGTGCCCATGGCGCCGAAGTTTTAATGCGTCCTAGCCATCTAGCTGGAGATGAGACCCCTACTGTCTCGGTCTTGATGCATGTCCTGGACCAGATGGGTGCAGATTCCTATCTCCCAGATATCGTCGTACTGCTGCAGCCGACATCGCCTTTGAGGTCTGCCTGCGATATAGATGAAGCCCTGGCCACCTTCCTTCATGGCAACTCCGACTCCCTGGTTAGCGTAAGCGAGATGGATCATAGTCCCTATTGGAGCCTCAAGATCGAGGGCGGCCTCCTGCAGCCCATCTTTGGGCAAGCTTGCTTGAATATGAGACGTCAGGAGCTTCCAAAGACATACCTTCCCAATGGAGCAATCTTCATCTCCCGACCCGAGGTCATTCGAAGGGATGGAGGATTTTATTCATTACGCACCGCGCCCTATATCATGCCAAGGGAGAGAAGCGTAGATATAGATTGCGAATTTGATCTGCTCTTGGTCGAGCTGCTTATGCGATCCTGTGAGGCTCGAGGAGATGCAGAGAGGCCATGATATTATACAAGGCGGTGCTCGTGGTATGGCACTATTGATGATCGGAGATCGGATGGTGGGGCCAGGTGAGCCATGCTTCATCGTTGCCGAGGCAGGGGTAAATCATAACGGGCAGATGAATTTAGCCAAGCGGCTGATCGACGTGGCCAAATCTGCCGGTGCGGACGCAGTAAAATTTCAAACATTTCGGGCCGAGGATGTGGCAACTACAAAGGCAGAGAAGGCCGATTATCAGAAGGAGACATCGCCTCTGGAAGAATCTCAATACCATATGTTGAAGCGGCTCGAGCTCTCCGAGGTGGAGTTCACCGATCTTGCCGCCTATGCTCATTCCAGGGGCATCCTGTTCCTTTCCACACCATTCAGCATTAAAGGCGTAGATCTCCTCAATCGAATTGGCGTTCCTTGTTTCAAGGTGGCCTCTGGAGAGATCACTAACCTGCCTTTGTTGAAGCACATTGGTCAAACGGGAAAGCCAGTCATACTCTCAACGGGGATGTCCACAATAGAGGAGATAAGGGATGCATTGGCAGCATTGAAGCAGGGCGGGAGATGTGAGGTCGCCCTCCTCCATTGCGTCACTGGTTATCCACCTAGAATGGAGGATGTCAACCTCAAGGCCATGCTATTCTTGGAGAAGACTTTTCATCTTCCCGTCGGATTTTCCGATCACACAATGGGCATTAATGCCTCTGTGGCCGCGGTTGCTCTCGGTGCATGCGTGATAGAGAAGCATTTTACAATCGATAGAAACCTATCTGGACCGGACCATCGGGCGTCGCTAGAGCCTGATGAATTGGCTGCCCTTGTAAAATCGGTTAGAGAAGTTGAGGTCGCGCTTGGGCGTGAGGTGAAAGAGCCAAGCTTGGAGGAGTCCTCCATTCGAGGATTAGTGCGCAGAAGCGTTGTAGCTCGGCAGATTATTCCACAGGGCACGAAGATAAATGAGGATATGCTGGATTGCAAGAGGCCTGGCTGCGGGATTCCGCCTGCAGATCTATCGACGTTGGTGGGTCGCAAGGCCCGCAGGCAGATCCAGAAGGACGAATTGTTGAGTTGGAATATGGTGGATTAGGCTGGAAAGGGGCTTTCGCATGAGGAGGATCGTATACATTAGTGGGACCAGGGCAGATTACGGGCTCATGCGAACGGTCCTGCAAGCCATATCCGAAGACCCTGAGCTTGAACTGGAGATAGTGGCCACTGGCATGCATCTGATGGACGAATTCGGCCGGACAGTTGATTATATAGCCGCAGATGGGTTTAGGCCGCGCATACTGGAAGCCATATTCGATGGCGATGACAAGGCGTCGATGGCCAGATTTGTGGGGCGAGTGATCCAGCGTCTTCCGGAAATGCTGCAACAGCTGCAGGCGGACATGCTGCTTCTCCTCGGCGATCGAGGCGAGATGCTCGCCGGAGCTGTGGTGGGGGCCTATCTCTCTTTGCCGGTTGCCCATCTTCATGGTGGGGAGACGACATCCACAGTCGACGATCTCGCTAGGAACGCCATAACCAAACTGGCTCACATTCATATGCCGGCCACCTATAAAAGTGCAGAGAGGATCGCCCGGATGGGGGAGGACCCCTCTCGGATCTTCGTAGTGGGAGCTCCTGGGCTCGACAGCCTGCTTCTAGAGGAGATGGCGGCGCTGGAGGAACTGGATGCGAGATATGGCCTGGACCTGGACCGACCTTTGATAATATTAATTCAGCATCCGGTAACGCTGGAGGCTGAGGAGGCCGGAGCCCAGATGGAGGAGACTCTGGCCGCAGTCTCCTGCCTTAGCTGCCAAACGATAGTGGTTTATCCTAATGCAGACGCAGGCAGTGGCAAAATGATAGAGGCGATAAGGAGATACAGTAGCCTGCCTTTTATCAAGGCCTATAAGAGCTTGCCCAGGAGGGATTTCCTGGGCTTGATGAGGATGGCAGATGCTATCGTTGGCAACTCCAGCAGCGGTATCATCGAGGCTCCATCCTTTGGCCTTCCCGCGATAAACATAGGTGATCGGCAGGAAGGGCGCGAGAGGGGCATGAACGTCATAGATGTAAGCCATGATAGAGGGGCGATCAGGGTGGCTGTAGGGCGTGCTCTATTCGATGAAGAGTTCAAGGAGCAGGTCCGTCTGGGGAAAAACCCTTACGGCGATGGCAGGACAGCCCATCGTGTGGTGAAAATCCTTAAAAATATCGAGATAGATCATGATCTTCTACAAAAGCGTCCGAGGCGGGAATGACATAGATGGCCGATAGGTTCAAAGCTTGGAAATATCCTTGCATTGAGGATGGAAAGCCTACGGAGTATGGTTGGGTGGTCAAGAACGTAAAAGGCTTGGATCTGGGGTTCGGTACCGATATTGGTGCCTTCACATATATCAACGCCCTCAACGGGGTTATTATTGAGGAGAATGTGCAGATCGGCTCGCACTGCTCAATATATTCCATATCCACTATCGATGACAAACAGGGCCAGGTCGTGCTCAAGAGTGGATGTCGCATAGGTAGTCACAGCATAATCATGCCTGGGGTGACTGTTGGCAGGAATGCCCTTGTGGGCGCCTTCAGCCTTGTCAATAAGGATGTTCCCGATGGCTATTTAGCCTTGGGCATACCGCTCAAGATCGTCAAGCCTCTGGCTGGACCGGATTCAACTGGGAAGGAGAAATTATGAGCTGGCGAGTGCCTCTATTCAAGATCTACTGGGACGAAGATGACATTCAAGGGATGTCCAAAGCCATTAGCTCTGGGATGAACTGGGCAGTGGGATCGGAAGTAGATGCACTGGAGGGTGAGATCAGCCGATTTATCGGCTCCCCATATTGTCTAACCTTCAACTCCGGGACCTCAGCCTTGCATTCAGCCCTTCTAGCTCACGGCATAGGCGCTGGGGATGAGGTCATCGTCCCCTCATTTACCTTTATATCAACGGCCAATGCTCCGATCTTCGTAGGGGCAAGGCCTGTCTTTGGAGATATCGAGGAGCGGACTTTCGGCCTGGATCCTGAGGATGTGGCGGAGCGCATAAATTCTCGGACGAAGGCGATAATACCAATTCACTACGGAGGCTGTCCTTGCAGGATAAGGGAGCTCAAGGAGTTAGCGGAGGACCACCATCTGATTCTAATCGAGGACGCCGCGGAGTCGTTTGGAGCGGATCTAGACGGGCGGAAGGTCGGCACCTTTGGGGACTCGGCGATGCTGAGCTTCTGCCAAAACAAGGTCATAACTACCGGGGAGGGGGGAGCCGTCGTCACCCATTCCGAGGAGCTCTATGGGCGCATGAGGATGCTGCGCTCACACGGCAGGCTTGAGACAAGCGACTATTTCTCCTCCAGGGAGATCCTCGATTATGTGGCTCTAGGCTTCAACTTCAGAATGTCCAATCTCATAGCCACGCTTGGCAGATCCCAGTTGAAGAAGGCGGAGAAGATCATAGCCATGCGCCGGAAAAATGCAGCCTATCTCAACAAGATGATCGGGGCCTTCAAGGAGATCGATCTTCCAAACCCTCCCGCAGGTTACAATCATGTCTACCAGATGTATACCATCTCTATCGATAATAGGGATCAGCTCATGGATCATCTTGCTCGCATGGGCGTTATGACCAAGGTCTATTTCAGCCCGGTTCATCTGACATCGTTCTATAGAGATGAGCTGAAGTACCTCTGCCACCTCCCGGTCACTGAGAGGGTCTCAAATCGCGTCTTGACCCTGCCGATGTACCCTCATCTCTCGGAGGATGAGATGAACATAGTCGTTCGAGGCATCGAGGAATTTCTGGAGTTGAGTTCTCGTGGATAGAGAATCGTATTATCGGGGAAAGACCGTCTTGGTTACCGGGGGCGTAGGCTCGATTGGCAGCCAGCTGGTTAGAGGTATCCTCAAATATCATCCCAAGACCGTTCGCATTTTAGATAACAACGAGACGGGCCTATTCGATCTTGAACAGGAGCTGAAATCTGATATAATTCGTCCTCTTGTGGGAGATGTCCGCGATCTGGAGCGGCTCAGGCGCGCGTTTGAGGATGTCGATCTGGTGTTCCATGCGGCAGCTCTCAAGCACGTCCCCATCTGCGAGTTCAATCCGTTTGATGCGGTCAAGACAAACGTGTTGGGAACTCAAAATGTCCTGGACGCGGCCCTGGATGAAGAGGTTGAGAAGGTAATTACCATCAGCACTGATAAGGCGGTCAATCCCACAAACGTCATGGGGGCAACGAAGCTTCTGGCCGAGCGATTGACCATCTCGTCCAACTCATATCGAGGATCCAGGCGAACCGTCCTGTCTTGCGTAAGGTTTGGCAACGTCTTGGGATCGAGAGGCTCGGTAGTTCCTCTCTTTAAAAAGCAGATCGAGAGGGGAGAAGCCCTCACAATTACCGACGCCGAGATGACGCGTTTTATCATGGACATCCCAAAGGCGGTCGAATTGATACTGAAAGCCGCGGAGATGGCTACAGGGGGGGAGATATTCATCCTGAAGATGCCGGTGATGAAGATAAGCGACCTAGCCAATGTGATGATGCACGAGCTGAGCCCGGAAGGGATGAAGGTAGAATCAAGGAACATTGGGATGCGGCCTGGGGAGAAGATGTATGAGGAGCTCATGACCGAGCTTGAGGCCACTTGCGCATATGAGAGCGATGATATGATTGTTGTTTTGCCGCGTCAAAGGAGCTATCTGGATAGCCAACCGCCGGAGCCGTCCTTGCCGGCAGACTTTCAAAAGACCGAAATAAAGTCCTATTCATCCGAGCATGCATCCCTTCTTAGCCGTGAGGAGATCAAGGCTATGATACATAGGTTGAATCAACCCAGATGATTCAACCTGATTTGCATTTTTTCACTCCACCTTATGATCTTAATATCCCTACAGCGGATTTAATATCGTTCTTGCGAATGCCCTTCAAGAGCAGCATCGCGGCCAGATATGTCCCCGCGCCGATGATCACGGCAAAGGCGAGGGCGAAAGCCCCTTCTGGCTTGAGCAGCAGTATCAATAGGCCCATCAGGGCTGAGGAGGCCAGGCACTTTGCGAGAAACGTTGCCTCCACCTCGAGCTTGATGTATCTGCTGGAATAGTGGGCGGTCAAGGCAAAGGCCCCGATGTAGGCCAGTGTCGTGGAGAATGCCGCCCCTATGATCCCCATACTGGGTATGAGGAGGAGGTTCAGTCCGACGTTTGCCGCTGCGGCCACCGTCCAGATCGCCCCGATGACGCCGGTCCTCTTCTCGAGCACGAGGACCTGGCCTGCAATGGCATAGCAGCCAAAGAAGAGGGCGCTTATGGCCACAAATGGGGTGATCAGGTATCCACGGGAGGCGATCTCCGGGGTCGTCAGGAGATCGAGGATGGGCCGAGAGAGCAATGATACTCCGGCTGCTGCGGGAATGGCAAGCCCGAGCAGGCAGCGTAAGGAGTCCTTGATGATGGAGGTTACGCCCTCATAGCTGGATTGGTCGTACTGTTTGTAGAGGACCATGGGCAACATGAAGAAGAGGGGTGACATGAGCGCGAATATCAGGTTTCCAAGGACGTATCCGGGTGAGTAATATCCTACGAAGGCGCTGCCTAAGAGTATTCCGATCACGTATCGGTCGCTCGACTCGACCATCCAGCTCGAGAGCGTGCTAGGAACGGTTGGAAGGCCGAATGCCAGATGCTCCCTGGTATGGGTGAAATGAGGTATATGGATGCCTATCTCGCGGACTACCTGGACGATTAGCGCAGCCGAGACCGAGGATGAAGCGGCCAACAGGCCCAACACAGCCCCTTCGAGGCCGTAACCTGCCAGAACAAGGCAGGAGACGAGCAGCATGTTCAATATCGTCCTCAGGGATACGAAGACGGAGTACATCTTGATCTTTTGAAACGTCCTCAGATAGTTTACCAGTAATCCATAGAGGCATTCAAGGAATAGAAGTGGGGAGAGCAGCCTGATGATATCGGATCTGCCATCGAACAGGATCTCTGCCACAGGCTCTGCGAGCAGATAGAGTATCAGGGCGAAGATCCCGCCCATGAAGAGGATGATTCCAAGAATTGAGTAGAAGCCCTCTTTGATCTCCCTCTTATCCGTAGCCGCGGCCAGGAAGCGAACCATGGAGTAGGGAAGCCCCAAGTTGATGATCCCTGGAACCAATGCGAGCGTGACGTTGATCTGCACCCATAGCCCATAATCCTCGATAGGCAATCCTTTGGTGAGTATGGGCAAAAAGACCATGCCGCTCAAGCTCACCAAGAGGTTGGTTACTCCCACCAGGCCCACGCGCTGGGCGAAGATCCTGTATCCGCTCATCTATTTCTATCCCGAGAATCCCCTTGTGTTCCGGCACCCTCTCTCGTCTTGGGCATTGGCCGCATTCGCCCTTCGCATCTGACAGATATCCCTTGAAGCTAAGCCTTGGGGCTGAAGCCTCCTGACATCCTATAAGCGTTCACTCGCCCATCTGGCAGATATCCTTGGTGGAGAACTCCCCTCCCTCCCTTCTCATCTCGGATACGAGCTTCCCGTCAACGATCCTGAGGATGCGGTCGGTCTTTACTGCCATGTCCATATCGTGGGTGACGAGGATGAACGTTTGATCCATGGACCTGTTGAGCTCCCTCAGGGTCTCGTAGATCATCTCAGAGCTCTTGGTGTCGAGGTTCCCGGTGAGCTCGTCGCCGATGACGATTGCCGGGTGGTTTGCTAGAGCCCTCGCGATTGCAACCCTCTGGTTCTGGCCGCCCGAGAGCTCGGTTGGTCGATGGTCCATGCGGTCGCCGAGCCCCACCTCCTCCAGGAGCTGGCGTGCCCTCTCCCTTGCGGCCTTGTCCCTCTTGCCAGCTATGAGGAGCGGCATCATGACGTTCTCGAGAGCGCTGAACTCCGGTAGCAGATGGTGGTACTGGAATACGAATCCGAGCTCCTTGTTCCGAAGCCTTGCCCTCTCGGAGTGGCTTGCCGTTGTGACATCCACGCCCCTTAGGAGGATGGATCCCGAGGTCGGGCTGTCGAGGAGCCCGAGCATGTTCAAGAGGGTGCTCTTGCCGCTTCCAGAGGGGCCGACTATCGAGAGGAACTCCCCTTCATCTATGGTGAAGGTGACGCCGTCGAGGGCGACCACCTCCACGCCGTCACCGTAGACCTTTCTGAGGTCTATTAGCTCAATTAACTTACTCACTATCGATCGCCTCCACTGGGTCCAGACGGGCAGCCTTATAAGCGGGGTAGATCCCTGCCAGGAAGTTAACGGCCACCGGAAAGATCATGGCATAGGCAAGAAGCTCGGGGGTCAGCATGACCTCGATCTGGTTCTCCGCCATGCCTGGGGCTGGGATTGCCACGGGATACATCAGAAGGAGCTTGGAGACCGAGAAGGCAAGCCCTATCCCGAGGATGGCAGCCAGGGGGGCTTGGAGCATGCTCTCGATCACGAATATCAACATTGTCGATCGGCGGCTCGCCCCCATGGCGGCGAGTATCCCTATCTCCTTCGTCCGCCGGGTCACTATCATGATCATGGTGTTGGCAACGCCTAGCCCTGCTATTGCGAGTATCAATATGAAGAATACGGTGTTTGTGAGGTCTCGTGACTTTATCATGCTCAAGAGATCCTCGTTTTGGTCCTGCCAGCTACGCGCATCGTATGCAGTCGCGCTTCGCAGGGCAGCCGCCACATCGGAGGCTGTGTTGTAGTCCTCCAGCTTCACACCAACCTGGGAGACGACATCGCCTTCCCCGAGGAACTCCTGCGCTGTCTCGAGAGGCATATAGACGAGGGTGCTGTCGGACCCCTCTCCCATCTCAACAAGGCCTATCACCTCCAGGTCCATGCTCTCGTTCCTGCGGCTAAATCTGATCTTCTCTCCGAAGTTGAGCTCAAGATCCTCGGCAAGCTTGGTCCCCACGACCACTGCGTGCTTCTTGAAGAGGAGGTCGTAGAAATCTCCTCTGACCATCTTCTCCCGCACGCCCATCATCTCCTCCTCCTCCTCGGGATAGATGCCGAGGATCTGCACACCTTTGACGTTGTCCTTGTACTTCGCTGCCGCCTGTACCTGAAGCCTCGGGGATACCGATATGACGCCTGGATAGCTCCACAGCAGAAGGTCCAACGTGCGGTGGAGGTGGATGAACTTCTCCTCCTCCTTGGGATTTACGATGAGGTGGGGGCTTTCCTCCACCATGCTGGAGATCATGTTCCTATTGTTGCTCTCCATTATTCCCATGGTAACCACGATGAAACCCACCGCGAGGGCGACGGAGGCCACGGTGAAGGCCACTCCCCTGGGATTGGCCATGAGATGCCTCTTTGCCAAGATCCACTCGAACATAGGGCTCATCCCCTCAGCGCTTCGACCGGATCAAGTCGTGAAGCCTTTCTGGCGGCAAAGAGGCCGGCAACGATTGCCAGGAGAACTGCTGCCAGGTTGAACGTCATTATGTCCAGGGGATTGATGATGAAATGGAGGGTGATGGACCTGCCGGGAGGCCCCATCTCGATTCCTCCGAGGTACAAGGAGACTGCTGCTCCCAGGATGGAGCCTCCGACGCCGCCGGCAAGTCCGAGGATCCCGCTCTCCAGGATGAAGATCCTCCATATCGATGCAGGCCTTGCCCCCATCGCCATGAGCATGCCGATCTGTCTCGTCTTCTCAAGGACTAGCATGTTCATCACATTTGCGATGCCGAAGGCTGCTATCACCAGCAGCAACAGGAGGTTGATCTTGTTCTGGGCCTTCTGGAATGCAAGCACCTCGAGGATGTTTGGGTATAGCTCCTGCCAGCTCATCGCATTGTAGCCCATTGCCTCGATCTCCTCCGCAGCCCGCGGGGCTTCGTATATATCCACCATCTTTATGCCCACGTTGCTCACAACGTCGCCCTCGTCGACGAACCTCTGCGCCGTCTCCAGCGAGACGAAGGCCATTCCCTCGTCCACTTGGGCATATCCGGTCTGGTATATGCCGCTCAAGACCAGGTTAAGGGTCCTGGAATCGGGGTAGCTGGCCTCAAGCGTATCCTCCATCTTCACCTCAAGCTTATCGGCGAGCGCTTTTCCCATTACAACGCGCCTTCCTCCCAGGACTGAGTTGAAGTCGCCCTGGATGAAATCCTCCCCAAGCCCCGATATCTTGTCCGCCTCCCATGGGATCACTCCCGAGAGGGCGACGTTCTCCACGTTATCATCATGCGCCAATATGGCGCCTGCGGTCAGGCTTGGGGAGACAGCGACGAGGCCTGGAAGCTCCCATGCCCTCTCGACAAGCGTTCGATATAGGTGGAGGTACATATCCCCATCCTTGGGGGAGACGGTTATATGGGCGATGTTCTTCACAACGATCTCTATGAGGAAGGATTCGAAGCCGTTTTGAAGGGCGATGAAGATGCAAGAGATTGCGACAGCAAGGCCCACAGCTCCCATGGCGAGGGCGGTCTGGCGCTTCCTCGCCGTGATGTACTTGAGTGCAATGAAGAGCTCGAAGGGGAGCATTTCTTCGGCGTATATGGGTTAAGCTTAAATGTTTGTCCCCTAACGAGAGGTGAGGTTTTATGAGGCTCTCGATCCCCCTGTTGATACTTGCTGCCGTGCTTGCGTGGCCTGCCCAATGCCAGGAGATAACCGATCGCCCGGAGATAATCGACCTATTCTCCAACATCAACTCCGCCGACGTTACGCTCTCCGGCGATGTTGGCGGATCCTTGCTCAGGGTCGACCTGATCCAGTCAGGAGAGCGGCTGCAGAGCAAGAGCCTGTCCATCGATGGCCCGGGGACATGGATCGTGAGATGGGATGAGCGTTCGTTCGAGGAGGGCGCGTTCGAGGCGTGTGCGGAGCTCTTAGACGGGGATGTGGTGGAGTCCCGGCGCTGCTACAGCTTCTATTACGGGGGACGCGTTCCTGTGCGCTTCGATGTTAGGGACTTTTTGGCGGACTCGCGTGGCATCCATCTCACCATCTACTCAGACGATCCGACAATCGTCGATATCGATTACATGCTCATATCAGGAGATAAGGCCCTCTACGTCTCCCGTGAGAAGGGCGTATCCATCGGTGGAGGTCGCTATTCGGCCCTTCAGCTGGACTGGGAGTGGAAGCAGCTCCTGGATAGTGGGGAGGATTATTTTGGGCGGGTCAAGATAAACGAGCTGAACCACGATCAAACAAGGGCGTTCATGATGGGGTTCCGGGCTATGGAGGACGCGTCCATCACGGAGACCTACGAGGACGAGATGGGGGCAAGCGCAACGGTCATGGGCAACTCTCGCGTCCCATTTCGAGGCAGCCTCAGGTTCATCCTCTCCGGAGATGAGGGCGCAATCGAGACCATCGAGAAGCCCACGCCCGTCCTTCTGGTGGGGGACGACGAGACGGTCGAGGTCTCCTGGAATGAGACGCTCGATCCTGGGATATATCGGCTCAATGTGCTGCTGCTAGGAAACGATGGCGGTGTCATCGACATGAGGGAGAGCGTCATCGAGGCAGAGGTCTTGGCAAGCCCCGTCAATCTCTCCCTTTCGGAGCCGGAGAAGAGCCCTGGCCTCACGACCATTGCCGCGCTCACAACGTTAGGATCAGCTCTGTTCCTCGCGGTTCGGCGGAGGAGATAGCCCTCCTTCTGCTAAGTTATATATGCCCGGAGCCTCATACAATCGAAGGGAGGGATCACATGAGAATGGATATCCGTTATCTGGCCTGTCTTCTGGCCTTATTGCTGGCAGCCTCACTGCTGCCTTCCGCCTCTGCCCAAGCAAGCCTTGGAGCGATCGTGAAGCCCACATACGACCTCGAGCAGGGTTTCCGCTTTCAGCCCCTTTACGAGATGGGCGAAGCTGCCTCATCCGTGTACGATGTAGGCATGTACAGCCGGATCAAGCCCACATACGACCTCGAGCAGGGTTTCCGTTTCAAGGCCCTTTACGGGATAGGCGAAGCTGCCTCATCCGTGTACGATGTAGGCATGTACAGCCGGATCAAGCCCACATACGACCTCGAGCAGGGCTATCGGTTCAGGGATCTATATGATATAGGGTCCTATCAGTCTAACCCGCCGTATAACTCCATTGCCACGTCCCCTGCCTGAAGATCCGTCATGAGGATATGTTCTGAGGCTGATCTTTTCCAGCCTCAGAGTACTTTTGTCTCTCCTCAAAGGTGCTTCTGTATGCCTTTCATCAGCGCAGGCTTAGGGTATGCCCCCACCAGGCGGTCAACCGGCTTTCCCCCTTTGAATATTAGCAGCGTGGGGATTGCCGATACGTTGTATCTGGTTGCAGTCTGCATGTTTTGATCCACGTTCAGCTTGGCGAAGACCGCCTTCCCCTTTAGCTCGCGGGCCAACTCCTCGATGACCGGAGCTAACGATCTACATGGACCGCACCATTCGGCCCAGCAGTCCACTACCAGCAGGGGGTATTGGGCCACAGCCGCGGTCATGGTGCCATCGGTCAAGACGACAGGCTTCTCAGGATACTCCACCTTGGGGCCAGAACTCTCCTCTTTTAGATCCCTCATCATCTTCTCCATCTTCTTCCTCCTAATATCCTCCAGCTCGTCCATAATCAAACCTCCAGTCGATCCCTTGCCTCGAGGATGAGCGATCTGAAGTGGCCTAGGTCCACCTCAACAACCTCGAAATAGAGCAATGTGAAATCGAAGAACTCCAACAGATCGTCCTCGCGATCCTCGGCATCGCCCAGGGTGTCGAGATAGATCGCTCCTTTGAAGCAGCCAAGCCCCATGCGCGCCTCCTCCATTCCCCAGCCCAGCCGCCGAAATATGTCCCGCCAGCACTTCAGCCAGCCGGGGGATAGGTAGAAGTAGAGGCCCAATTCAGCCCTCCTCTCTATCTCCTCCCTTCCGATCAGGGCATCTATGCAGTTCTGGCTGGACAGGGCCACTGCCCCGTAGGGGGCGAGGATCTCATCCATCTGCGGATGGCATGCGCCAAACGCCACGATGCATCTCTCCCGGCACTCATCGAGGGCCTCTCTCAAAGCCTCTTCTAATTGGTCGAAGTCGACATGCAATCCGGGATCTATGTAGCGGATGCTGTTGGGGGGTGGTATGCTAGGGATTAGCCTCTCTATCTCCTCTTCGAAGACGCCGCAGGCGATTGCCGAGTACATCCGGTTCACAGATCCCTCTCCCATATTATATCTCCATCGTCCCATTCAGATGAACTTCACTGCAATTCCCTTGCCCTTGGCAAGGGCATATACCCTTTCGGCAGTGGCGACATCCTGGATCGCAAGGCCGGTTGAGTCAAAGACCGTTATCTCCTCATCGTCCGCACGTCCGGGGACCTTCCCAGCGACGATATCTCCTATCTGGGCGTAGATATCCTCGATTGTCATCTCCCCTACGCTGAGGGGCACGTTCACCTCGCCTGAATGAGTGGCCTGGGCTAAGTCATCGACGACGACCTTGGAGCGACGCAATATCGCGGGCTCGAGCTCTTGCTTTCCCTTGGCATCCGCCCCTATCGCGTTGATATGGGTGCCTGGAAGGATCCAGTCGTCTTTGATGATTGGCTTACGCGAAGGAGTGGTCGTTGCGAGGATATCGCACTCCGAGACCTCTCGAGGATCTGTTGTGAGGTTGTAGTTGCAGTCGAGGAAGGCGCGACAGTCCCGCTCCAGGGACTGGCATCTCTCGATCCTCTCGTCTGCGACGAATACCTCCCGGATCGAGAAGAGATGAGAGAGGGCGAGAAGCTGTGTCCTCGCCTGAGCGCCGGCTCCAACGAGGCCCACCGTCTCCGAGTCGGGCCGGGCGAGGTGTCTTGCCGCGATTCCACCGGCCGCCCCCGTTCTCATGCCGGTCAGGTAAGTTGCTCCCATGACGGCCTTGGGCGCACCGGTCTCCGCCGAGTTCAACACCATCAGCGCCATCACCGTGGGAAGTCCCTTACTAGCGTTTCCCGTGTGAACGTTGACTATCTTGACCCCGGCTGCGTCGGCTCTCTCAAGGTAGGCGGGCATCGTCCTCAGGTCGCCGTTGTGGGAAGCGAAGTACAGGTAGGACTTCGGCGGCATCTGCGTCCGTCCCAGGCCGTGCTCGCGAAAAGCATCCTCGACCGCTTCCAAGGCCACCTCCATAGTTAGAAGGGACCTGACATCCTCCTCCGATAGCCAGACTACATCCAATTACAACACCCATCGTACTTTGCGATCTCTTGGGAGTAAAGCCTTTGGCAGGCAAAAGCCTATTTCAATTCGAGGATGCACTTCGCGACAGCGATGCCGGGCAAGATAAGATACGAGCATCCAAGGCGTAATGCAAATGGTCTCCTCGTTATTTTATATGGGTGAACATATTTCTCTCTAATTCAACCGCGAATGAACGCGAATGAACGCTAATAATCTCCTTAAATTCCATTAATTTGGGGTATATATGTGCTTATATATGGCGCTTTAATCGAAGTTCAGGCGCGTCTTAGTTGACAATATGCCCAAGTTGAACGATGATATCCTTTCCACACAATTCAGCGAAGGTCCGGGAAAAGCCTATTTCAATGCGAGGATCCCATCCTGGAAAGGATGGAGCGCTACGACGTGGCTGTGGTGGGGGCGGGACCTGCAGGATCCATGGCTGCCAGATGCTCAGCCATGGCAGGTGCCCGCACATTGATCCTCGAGGAGCATAAGGCCGTGGGCTACCCGGTCCAGTGCGCTGGACTTCTGGGACTGAAAGCCTTGGAGGAGGCATGCCTCGGGGAGTCATCCTTTCGCTTGATGCCCTTTTGTGGCGCAAAGATCCATTCTCCAGGGGGGGGCTGCATATCTTTCAGAGCCTCGACCCCTCGCGCCTGGGCAGTGGACCGCCGTCTCTTCGATCGTTCGATGGCGCTTTCAGCGCTTGCGTCAGGGGCAGATCTTGAATTGGGTGCCCATGTGAGAAAGGTCGCGTTCGCGCCTGATAGGGCCTCTTTAGAGCTTGCAGGCGGCGAGGAGATATCCGCCCGGGTGGTGATATCGGCCGAGGGGGTAGGCGGCCGCCTCGCAAGGGCGGCGGGGATTCCGCCTCCCGAGAAGATCCTCTCCGGGGCCCAGGTGGAGGTGCCGTTCGAGGCAGAGGATCTCGATTCTGTGGAGCTCTATCTGGGAGCAGCTCCAGGGCTCTTCGCCTGGGTCATCCCTGCGGGCGAAAATTACGCCCGGATAGGCCTCTGTTGCCGAAAGAGTGCCTGTGAGTATCTGAGGTCCTTTCTTCGCGGAAAGGAGATAAGGTCCCGGCTTCGTGGATCGCCCTTGGGGATCATGGCAGGCGGCCTGCCCCTTGGCCCATCTCGTTCCACGGCTGTTTCGGGCCTGTTGGCCGTCGGCGACTCCGCAGGCCAGGTCAAGCCAACGAGCGGGGGTGGGATCTACCCGGGCCTCGTTTGCGCGAAGATCGCGGGAAAGGTGGCTGCAGAGGCCGCAATCGAGGGCGATCCCTCATTGAAGAGGCTCTCATCCTACGATCGAGAGTGGCGCCGGGCCGTTGGTCGGGAGCTCTTCGTGGGAATGAGGCTGAACAGAATGATCGAGGCTCTTCGCCCTGAGGAGCTCGATTACCTCGTCGAATACATCTCCCGGAGGGATGATCTTCTCCGCATGATCGAAGAGGTTGGCGATATCGACCGGCCAAGCCAACTTCTTGCTCGCATGCTCCCAGCAATTGGATTTGACGGCCTTCGGATGGCGGGGATCTTTCGAAAGGCGTTATGGGGATAGGGATCGAAAAGATGGCCTGGACATTATTCGCGTTCATTCGCGGTTGGGTCGTGATTCTGAAATAGGTTGGAGTTTCTATAACCCGTCTATAGCTTGC
>CAZWDT010000026.1:10295-36380 GCA_964632755.1 uncultured Methanotrichaceae archaeon | reverse complement strand
ATTCTTATCTTGACGATAGATTAGAGGAGCTTGAAGGGGGGTGCTGAATAGTTACGATCTCCATAAAATTTGAGCTGGAGTTCACTCCTCGTACCCTAGCTCCCTAGCCCTAGCGAAGGCGGCATCTGCCTCGGCCTGGCGACCCGACGCTTTCAGAGCATCTCCCTTGAGGCTCCAAACCTGAGCATCGTTGGGATTTGCCTGGAGGGCTCCGTCAAACGCCTGAACTGCTTCATCGTACCTTTGCAGCTCATTAACAAGAATGACCCCTTTCATCTTCCAGGCCATTTCATTTTTCGAATCAACGTTGGTGGCATTATCCAGCGCCTTGACTGCATCCTCATATCTGCCCTGCTCCTGAAGAACGATGCCTTTCATCATCCACGCTTGCGATAAATTCTCGGTTGAGTTTGCAGTCTCGATGTCCCTGTCTGCAATTTCAAGGGATTCATCATAGGTTTTGGCGGATTCGTTCTTCCTTCCCAGCGCTGCAAGGGCTTGGGCTTTGCCTTGAGAGGCACCTATATTAGAAGGATCGCTCTCCAATGCGTTGTCATACGACTCTATAGCATCTTCAACTCTATTTAGGGAGAGAAGAAGAGTGCCTCTGCCCTGCCATGCATTTGTCTCTCTTGGGTTCAGCTCCAGGGCCTTATCGAAGGAGTTGAGGGACTCATTGCACTTGTTCAGATCAACTGTGCTATTGCGAGTGGCTATCCGAAGGAGAATAAAGCCCTTACATATCCAGGCATCTGTATAGTTTGGATCTATCTGGATAGCTTTCTCGTAAGCCCTAATGGCTGCTTCTTCGGCAGCGGTACGCTCCTCTCCTCTGAGTCCGATAGGTCCGTAGGTCGTGGAGAGCAAACCTTGTCCCTTGGCGAACCAGAAGGTTGCATTCTGTGGCTCGATCTCGATGGCCTTATCATATGCCTTGACGGCCTCTTCATAAGATCCTTTTTTGCTCAGCTCCAGGCCTTTTTTGTACCAGTCCTCAGACGTCATCTCCTGCGCCAAAGTGCAGCTGCAAAGCGCAGCCATTGCGATCAGAGCAAGAGCGGACCTTGCGCCCGCTCCAGACTTCAGCAGCCCGCCCAGGGCCGCCAACGATCCGGTTTTTCCTTTCATCTCATTCCCACTCCACTTTTTGTCCTTCAAAGATCTCCATAAAACTTGAGCTGGAGTTCACTTCTCGTACCCCAGCTTTTGAGCTACGTAAAGCGACATGGAGGCGTTGTAAACCTGGCCTAGCGCCCTCTGGGCCTCTCCCCTTCCATACCAGGCATTGCTCCAATGAGGACCTATTTCGATTGCCCTATTATAGGCATCCAGGGCCTCCCGATCTCTGCCCAAAGCCCTAAGGGCATCGCCCCTGCCAATCCATGCGTTGGTATCGACCATGTGAGGCTCGACGCCTTGAGAGGCTTCGAGGATTTGATCGTAGATCCCTAAGGACTCGTCGTACCTGCCGAGCTCGTAGAGGACCCGGCCTTTCATCTGGAGCAGGCTTAGATCGCCCGGATCCTCCAGGATGGCCTTCTCGTAGAGGGCAAGCGATCTCTGGAAGGCCTCTATTGCCTCTTCGCCGTTACCCGTCTTGTTCAGGGCAGATCCCTTGGAAAACCAGGTTCCCGCCAGCTCTTCGGAGGCGTTTTCAGAGATCAGAGCGATGGCTTCGTCGTAAGCCCCCAGGGATTCGTTGTACCTCTTCATCTCGAGGAGGAGGCCTGCCTTCCACTGCCAGCTCTCGACGTCATCGGGGTTCTGGACGATGGCCTCGTCGAAGGCCATAAGTGCCTCGTCGTCCCTATCGAGCTCCGTTAAAACAAAAGCCTTGAAATGCCACCATGTGCCGCTCTTGGAGTTCAGATCAAGGGATCTATTGATCGCCTCCAGGGCATCGATCCATCGCCCCGCCGCCGCCAGATCCTCGCTCTTCGCGGCATAGGCCAGCGCGAGCTCCGCAGTATCGTTTGCGGGGATCAGCTCGATCGCCCTATCGTAGGCCTCAACCGACTCATTGATATCTCCAATGCCGCTGATCACCTCGGCCTTCCTCCACCAGACGTTGTAGTCGAGGGGCTTTAGCCTCGTTACCTCGTTGTAGGCCTCATGGGCCTCCTCCCATCGGCCGAGGTTCAGGAGGACGTTGGCCCTTCCCATCCAGGCATCGGCGTCCTCCGGGTCCGCCTCGATACTCTGGTCGAAGGCTGCCAGGGATGCTTCATACGCCTGGGAAGCCTCCTCCTCTCTGTTCAGACGTCGTAGAACCTGGGCCTTATTCTGCCAGGCCTCGGCATCGGCAGGATCCAAATCGAGGTCTTCATCCAGAAGGGCAAGAGCCCTTTCGTTCGTCTCGACTGACTCGTTTACCTTTCCCACGACAAGGAGCCAGAACGCCTTTCTGATGAGTATCGTCTCATTCCTAGGATCGATCCTCAGGGCCTCGTCGTATGCTGAGATCGCCTCCTCGATTGAGCCGTTGAAGTACAGCTCCTGGGCCTTGTCCATCCAGTAGTCGACGGTCTCCTCCTGCGCCATGGAGGGGACGCACAACGTAGCCAAGACCGCAAAGACTATAGCGAGCCTGGTCCCCACGCCCAACTTCGATGGCCCACTGAGGGCCGCAAACAGTCCGGTTTTTCCTTTCACATTAACCCACTCCTCTTTTTTCTATCCAGATATGATCGCAAAAATTTCAGTTGGGGTCACTCCTCGTACCCCAGCTCTTTAGCCTTAGCAAAAGCGGCTTCTGCCTCAGAAATGCGGCCGAGCGACTGGAGGGCAGTACCTTTTCCCTGCATGGCAATCATGTTGGATGGATCAATCTCCAGAGCGCTATCGAATGTCTTGATGGCATCCTCATGATCGCCCATCTTTTCGAGAACGCTGCCCTTATCTGCCAGGACTATGGCAGCATACAAGGTATCGTTGGCAGGCAAAGTCTCAATGATATTATCGAATGCATCAATGGATTCGTTATACCTGCCTAGGTCAGCCAGGATGCCTGCTTTATATAACCGGGCCTCCAGGCCCGTGAAGTTCGGATCGAGATCTATGGCCTTTTCATAAGACTCCAAAGCCTCCTCGCGCTTGCTTTTGGCCTCATCTTGCCTACCAGTATCTTCGAGGGTATTGCCCATGCCCGTGAGAGTAATAGCCCTGCCATCCCAGGCCAGCGCAAGGTTCCTAGTATCATTGGTCGGTATCAACTCGATAGCTTTGTCAAAAGCCTTCAGAGACTCGTCATACTTGCTGAGATTTTTGTTGAATACGGCCAGGGAATGAAGAGAATAGCCCTTCCTCATCCAGGCATTTCCGTAATTTGGATCAATCTCAATGGCCTCGTCATAAGCAATGATTGCGTCTTCAACGGCTCTGATGCGCTCAAGGCCCTGCAGTTGATATGCAGCCATATCCAAAGCATTCCCCTTGTTCAACCAGGCCTCTTTGTCAGTTGGGTCTATCTCCAGTGACCTGTTATAGGATCCGAGGGCCTCATCATACCTGTACAGCCTCTCAAAAAGTTCACCTTTCACGAGCCAGCCTTTTGCATCCAGCAGGTTTGCTTCCAGGGATTTATTGATGATATTCAACGCATTTTCGTAGGTTTTCTGGGATTCGTTATAGTCACCCATTCGTATTTGGGTATCGCCTTTGCCCATCCAGACTCTGGCATTCTCTGGATCGAGCTCTATGGCGCTGTCATATGCTCTTAGGGCTTCTTCATAGGACTCGTTCCCCATCAGCTCCTGGCCCCGGTTGAACCAGTCCTCTGCGCTGTTCACCTGAGCCACGGCAGAGGCGCACAACGTAGCCAGGGCTATCAGGACTAGAGCGAACTTCGCTCTCGTATGCAATTTCGACAGTTTGCAATCGATTTGTAATAGTCTTTTCATCATCCACACCTTTTTCATGCTAAAACATCGCTCATACGACGGCTACCATACGTTGCTGGAGAGTGCCCTGGCTACATGTAGCGATGAACTTGCTCTAGCAGTCAACCCCATTGCCGCCTGAGCTTCTCCCCTGCCCTTCCAGGCATCAACATTTGTAGGGTTCAGATCTATTGCCTTGTTGTAGGCCTCTAGAGCTTCTTCGCTCTTGTTTTGTGCCTGCAAGGCAGTTCCCTTGCCCGTCCAGGCCTCTGATTTCTGTGTATCTCCAAGATATGACGAGCTGCTCTTGATGGCGCCATCGTAAGCTCTCAGGGCATCATCGTACCTGCCGAGTTTGATCAGAGCCTTGCCATTTTCCAGCCAGGCGCTTGTGTCATTGGAATCCTTTTTCACCACCTCAGAGGAGATCTCTTCCGCCTTCTGGTAGGAAGCTAGGGCATCCACATGATCGCCCATACTTTCAAGAACATCTCCTCTATCAATCCAGGAAGTACCGGACGATGGATCTATCTGTACCAGTTCATTGTATGCATCCAGCGATTCGTTGTACCTCTTCGCTTCTGCCAGCTGCATAAAGGGCAGATCCCTTGCCGCCCCACATCCATCCAAGAGCCAAAGTATCGTTAGCTGGTATCCGCTCTATCGCCTGGTCGTAGGCAACTATGGATTCATTGTGCCTTCCCAAAATAGTGAGGAATTCGGCTTTCCTGTTCATGACGCCGTATTCTCCAGGCTCAAGCTCGATGACCTTGTCGTAAGCCTTCAGTGCCTCCTCGTTCTGACCCATGAAGGCCAAGATCTCAGCCTTGCTCAGCCAGGCGCTGGCATTCAACGTGTCCTTCTCGATGGTTTGATTAAATAGATCCAGGGCCTTCAATCGAGCCTGATAACCCTCGCCTGGCCTGCCCAGCGACATCAGAACCAGGCCTTTCATGTTCCAGGATTCTGCATCCTGCGGATTTTTAGCCAGGCTTTCATTCAAGAGGCTGAGCGCTCTCTCATAGGCCCTGATGGACTCATTTTCCTTGCCTATGGTAGTAAGGAGGAAAGCTTGACGATGCCAGATGGTTGCATTATTGGGATCGATCTGAAGGGCCTTTTCATATGCCAAAGAAGCCTCTTCAAAAGAGCCGTTTTGCAAGAGCTCATTTGCTTTTACCATCCAGTATCCTGCAGTATCCTCCTGAGCTGTTGCAACACAGGCGCAGAGCATCGCCAGAGCCGCAAGGACGATGACGTGCCTGGTCGCCATGTTAAACTTCGATGGCCTGCCGAATGCTCCAAAGGATCCGCTTTCTTCTTTCATATCAACCGCCTCCTATTTTATCCATCAAAGCTCTGCACAATCTTTCCTCTACCAGGCCCAGGGTACTCATAAGCGGTAACGGAGCAGGCAATCGAGCCATCCAGCTTAGTTCTGTAATCCAAGGATGCCACGTCCTCTCCTGAGTCGTCTTTCAGGGAGACGCTTCCCGTCATATCGTTCAGCTCAAGATCGCTGTCCAGGAATAGGTCGGTCTCATTTCCCTGGCCGCTTCCCAGGTGAATCCTTACGGATTTTCCGGACTGAAGAGAATACCCCGGCAGAGTCACTCTAGAGCCCTGGATCTCAAAGCTCCAGTTCTGGAGGCTGATGGTTTCATTCAGGCCGTTGGTGATCCCGATGAACTCGTCTCCCTTGGGATTGATTCCGGAAACGGACAGGATCGTAGGTCCGGCAAGGTTTGTCTTCTCGGGCAGATCGAAGATGTAGATATCCCAATTGAGACTCGATCCCATGAGGGTGCCGCCATGCCTGCCAGGATCAGCTGCGCTGCCTTTGAGCTGCAAGGCTGCTACATAATCGGAGTTGATCTGCTCGATCTCGTCGAACGATCTTGAGGAGATATTGTACAATCCAGTGGAGACTCTGTGGATTTGGCCGTCGATAATCCATCCTGTTGTAAACATTGAGGCGTTCTCCCTATGCCACTGGAACTCTATCTGCGACTGGGATTGGTTGGAGAAGACGAGAGCCATGGCCCTGTTGAATGCCTCTGCTGATTGGTTGTACCTGCCAAGAGCCGCCAGGATATCAGACTCCCTTATCAAGGCACCCAGAGCATGGGACGAGTTCGACTCAGCCACCCGACCATAAGACTCCAGGGCCTCTTGGCTCCTTCCTAAGAGATCCATACCCTCTGCCCTCAGCCACATGGCTTCAAGGTCTTCCGGATCCTCCTGGAGCTTAAGGTCGAGGATCTCTATCGCCTTCTGAAGCGATTGGTTCGCCTCCACTCCACGGCCTATCTCTGCCAGTGCCATTTCTCTGTAGTGCCAGGCAGAGGCATTCTGTGGGTCCGTCTTCAGACCCTCGTCATAGGCGTCTAAGGCCTCTTGATAGGATTGGTTCTGGTAAAGCTCCTGCCCCCTGTTGATCCAGTCTTCTGCGGTCTCCTCCGGCGTCCAGTAGGCTGCGAACTTATCCAGCGTTCCGGCCGAGTCCTCCAAGGTCAGGTTTCCGGCGACGTTGTCTAGAGTGAGATCCCCCTTGAGGAAGACGTCGGTCTCGTTGCTCTCGCCCTCACCGAAGTGGAATCTGATCCGTTCACCGGGGCCGAGGGCGAAGTTGGGAAGGACGACTGACTCACTTTCATCGATGGTCAGGATCAAGCCCTCGAAGGTCTGGGTCTCGTTCCCGTCGTTGGCCATCTCGATGAACTCGTCTTCTCCGACGGAGACGACGTTGGTGATGGCCAGAGACGAGGCGGATGGCATCTTATAACCCAGCTCTGCGGCCTTGGCATAGGCTGCATCCGCCTCGGCCTGGCGGCCCGACACCTCCAAGATTCGACCTTTCTTGTAAATGACGGGTGCATTTTTAGGATGGGCATCGATGGCTCCATCATAGGCCGCAATAGCTTCCTCATGCCTGCCCATGGCCTCCAGGGCATCGCCCTTCCCCTCCCAGATACCCGATGAGAGAAGTTTATCCATGCTCGAAGGATAGGTCTCAATAGCTCTGTCGTAGGCGGAAATGGCCTTCTCATATCGATTCATGCCCGCGAGAGCATTGCCCTTCCCCTGCCAGGCAAAACTCATTGCGTACGAATTCTGGGGGGCAATCTTGAGGAGCCTGTCATAGGTCTGATTAGCCTCTTCGTACTTCCCGGACTTCACCAAAGATAGGCCCTGTACTTCCAGGCCTCTGATCTGGGCCTCCATATCATCGGTGTTATTTGAACTCAGATCTAGGGCGCTACTGGATGTCTCCAAAGCCTCATCAGCCCTGTTGAGGCGAGTTGTTAAAACCGCGGCTTTGCCAGTCCTGGCAGATGCCCTCTGGGGATCAAGCTCAATGGCTTTATCGTAGGCTCTGATGGACTCCTCATATAACGCCTGATCGTGCCCCCTCACATCCCCAAGGTTGGCGAGAGCGAAGGCCTTCAGTTCCCATGCTTCGGCGAGCTTCTGGGTTGAGTTCACAGGTATCAGCTTTATGGCCCGGTCGTAAGCCGCGAGGGCTTCTCCCGAGGAGCCGTTCATCATGAGCTCCTGACCCCTGTTTAACCAGTCTTCTGCGGTCACTTCCTCTGCCACAGCGTATGTGCACAGCGCGGCCAGCGCAATCAGAACGGTGAGGAACCTGGTCCCCATACCCAACTTCAGCAGCTCGCTGAGGGCTACCAACGATCTTGTTTTTTCTTTCATCTTATCCCACTCCTATTTTTTCTATCCAGATATGAAGACAAAAAATATGGGCTGGGGTCAGAACTCATACCCCAGCTCCGCGGCCTTGAGAATGGCCGTCTGTTATCCAGCTTCACAAACCAGAGGTCGTGAAAATCTTGCCCCAACTCCCCCACCGCTACCTCTCCGGCGCAATCTCGGTCCTGGTGGTTACAACCGGACCGCTTCCCGCCTCCTTCACCACGGGCAGCGTCACAACATATCCCATCTCTGTAGCCTTTGTAAAGGCCTCCTCAGCCGCAGAATCCCGGTCCAGAGCCCACAGGGCCAGCCCCTTGTAGTACCAAAAACTTGGGAAGTTCGGATTTACCTCAACAGCCTTTTCATAAGCTGCGAGAGCTTCTTCGTAACGGCCCATCTCCATGAGCAGGTTGCCCTTGGTCATCGCGGCCTCCGCAGACCTCGTCGAGTTCAGCTCGATGGCCCTGTCATAGGCCTCGATCGCCTCCTCGTTCCTGCCAAGGCTGATCAAAATCTCGGCCTTGTCGAACCAGGCCTCGGCATCCTCAGGGTCCAACTTCAGGGTCTCGTTGTAGATCTCTAGGGCCTTCTCCCAGGACTCTTTTGCCTCCTCCGGCCTTTCCAGGCCGTACAGGGCAACGCCTCTGCTCCACCAGGCCCGTGCATCTTGTGGGTTTTCCTCCAGATTCTCGTCGAAGAGGTCAAGAGCCTTCAAGCGAGCCTGTTTGGCCAGAATCATGTGGATCAGAGCTTTGTCCAGCCAGGCAGTGGCGTTTCCTGAATCGATCTCCAGGGACTTGTTGTAAGCCTGGAGACCCTCTTCGTAATATCCGTTCGAGACTAGCTGATAGCCTTTCTGATACCAGCTATCTGCTGAATTTTCCTCTGCGATGTCTTCCTTTGCCAGGGCACAGATGCAAAGCGACGCCAAAGCCGCAAGGACTATGGCGAGCCTGAATCCAACACCCAACTTCGTTGGCCCGCTGAGGGCCGACGACGATCCGGTTTTTTCTATCACGTTAACCCACTCCTCTTTTTTTCACCTGAACACAGACGCAAAAAATTTGGGAATATGAGTCATAACTTGAACCCTAGCTCCACGAAATTTTCCGGCTATGGTGATGAAGGTTAATACTCAAACTCCCTGCTGCCACTCATCTTCTCCTCATCATCGCTCCTCCATCTGGGAGGTTTTCAAACCCCAGAAACGAGACCTCCATTCTGGACTCATCCCTCAAGGTGACGCTCGTGGCTGTATCGTTGAGGGTGATCTCGCTGTTCATGAAAAGATCGCTTTCGGTATCCTTTCCCTCGCCAAAATGAACTCTGACCGTCCCTGCGGGCTCCAGGGTGTACTCGGGGAAGACCGCAGATCTCGTCTCATCCTCGTCGATCACCAGGGTCCATCCTTCAAGGTTTTTGGCGTCCTCGAGGTAGTTGGATATCTCGACGAGCTCGTCCTCTCCCGCGGCACTGATGTTGGTGATGGCCAGCGTGCCTGCAAAAGGCGAAGTGAAACCCAGCTCTTCAGCCTTGGCGAAGGCCGCCTCAGCCTCGGTCTCGCGGCCGAGACGTTGCAGCGCGCCGCCTTTCAAGTACCAGGCAAACCCATTTTGCAGATCAAGCTCGACGGCCCCATCGAAGGCTGCCAGGGATTCCTCCGCAGGTCTTCCCAGGTTCATGAGTATGAGGCCTTTCAAACACCAGGCATCGGCATCATCTGGATTTATTTGGAGGGCTTTGTCACAGGCGTCAAGAGATTCGTTGTACCTGCCCAGGTTGGGCCCGAGAATGTTGGCTTTGATAAGCCAGGCCATCGCGTTTTGAGGATCGATATCTGTGGCGTTATTCAGTGCATTGAGAGCATCTTCATAAGATTCGGTTCTCTGTAGCTTTCGTCCCTTCTCGATCCAGTATTCTGAGGTCTCCTCTGGCGTCCAGTAGGCTGCGAACTTATCCAGCGTTCCGGCCGAGTCCTTCAAGGTCAGGTTTCCGGCAACGTCGTCCAAGGAGAGATCTCCATTGAGATAGACGTCTGTCTCGTTGCTCTCGTCTTCGCCGAGATGGAACCTGATCCGTTCACCGGGACCGAGGGCGAAGTCGGGAAGGACGACCGATTCCTTGCCGTCGATGGTCAGGATCAAGCCCTTGAAGATCTGGGCCTCGTTTCCGTCGTTGGCCATCTCGATGAACTCGTCCTCTCCGACGGAGACGACGTTGGTGATGGCCAGAGACAAGGCGGACATCGTCTCATACTCAAGCTCCCTGGCTTTTGCATACGCTGCCTCAGCCTCGGCCTGGCGGCCCGACTCCTTCAGAGCATCTCCCTTGAGGCTCCAAGCCTGGGCATCTTCGGGATTTGCCTGGAGGGCACCGTCAAATGCCAAAACAGCCTCGTCGTATCTGTGTAACTCGCTTGCCTGGATGACCCCTTTCATCATCCAGGCCATCTCGTATTCGGGATCGATATCGGTAGCATTGTCAAATGCTCTAACTGCCTCTTCGAAATTGCCCACGTTGTGAAGGAGCAATCCCTTATCAGACCAGGCGATGCAATTCTGTGGATTGGTTTTCAGCGTATTGTTGGTGATATCCAGGGCCTTTTGGTACGCTTCGATAGCCTCATCTGTTCTGTTTAACCGCCCAAGGGCATTGGCTTTGTTGATCCAGAAGATGCCGTTCTCTGGATCAATCAAAATGGCGTTATCGTAAGCCTCTATCGCCTCCTCATAAGATCCATTGGCGCTCAGACCATAGGCGATAGTAAGCCAGTAGTCCGAGGAGTTCTCCGCCGAATTCTCTTCCTCTGCCAGGCCAGGGATGCAAAGCGACCCCAAGGCCAGAAGGACGATGGCGAACCTGGCCCCATCCCCCCATCTCAACAGCCCAGTAAGGGCTGCAGTCGATCTTCCTCTTTCGTGGATTCCTCTTTCGTGCATCTTTCTCCCCCGTATCCTCATTTCATCCTCTGAAGATTACAGAAAATGTGGGCAAGGCTCATCCCTCGTACCCTAGCTTCTTGGCCAGGGCGAAGGCCATATCTGCCTCGATCCGCTTGCCAAGGGAGAGCTGTGCCTCGCCCTTCCCATGCCAGGCCTCAAGATCCAGCGGATAAAGCTCGATTGCGTCTCTGTAGGCTTCCAGGGCCTCCTCGCTCCTGCCCAGTGCTCGGAGGGCGTCGCCCTTGCCCACCAGGGCGGCCTCGGATGACGGGAAGGAGGGCGGAGAGATCTCCATGCTCCTGTTGTAAGCCTCGATCGCCCTCTCATACTCCCCCATCTTGTAGAGGGCTCTGCCCTTGTTCAGCCAGGCCAGGTAGTCATTTGGGTCTTTCTGAATTTCCAGATCGCTGATATTCAGAGCCTCGGCATAAGCCGCATATGCTTCAGCATCCTGATCCAGCCTTGCCAGCAAGTCGCCTTTTTCAATCCATGCATAGGTCAGTTGATTGTCAAGCTTCAGAGCCGTTTCGTAGGCTTCTAACGACTGGTTGTACATGCCCAAATCATCGAGCATCGATCCTTTGCCAAGCCAGGCCCCCTTGTTCCCGGGATCGAGAGCCGTGACCATATCGTAGGCCGCTAGGGCCTCCTCTGGCCTCTTGCCGTTATCGAGCGTGTTTGCCTTATGGTACCAGACCATGGCAAGCATTTTAGAGTCGTTCTCAGGGACGAGCTCGATGGCCAGATCGAAGGCCTCCAAGGACTCGTCATGCCTTCCAAGCTCCTGCAACAGGACTCCCTGGGATATCGCAGCGTAGTCGGCCTTTGTCGAGTTCAGCTCTATGGCTTTTTCGTAGGCCTCGATCGCCTCTTCCCGTCTTAAGAGGCTGACCAAGACTTCCGCCATGTCAAACCAGGTCTCGGCATCGTCTGGATTCTCTTCCAGGGTCTGGTTGAAGATAGATACGGCCTTCTCTCGGGCCTCCGTGGCCTCTTCTTGCCTTCCGAGGCAGTCCAGAGCAACGCCTTTCCCCCACCACGATTGTGCGTCTCCGGGATCCTCCATCAGGTCCTCGTCAAATGCGTCAAGTGCCTCTCTGTAGGCCTCCTGGGATGCGCTTATATTGCCGAGAATTTCGAGAAGCAGTGCTTTGTCAAGCATTATTGTGGCATTTTCAGGATCGATACCGAGAGCCCTGTCGTAGGCTAAAATGGCCTCTTCGATGGATCCATTTGACCAAAGCTCGCTTCCCCTCTGATACCAGAGATCTGCTGAATCATCCCTTGCGATCTCCTCCGTATGCTCCCCCGACGTTCCATAGATGTAGAAGAAATCCGTTGAATCAACTCCTGGGATTTCTTCAACAGCCACGGCATGGATGCAAAGGGTCGCCATCGCCAGAAGGGCTATGGCGAATCCAGCTCCCACATCCAACCTCAACAGCTCGGAATGAGCTGCGCTCGATTCTCCTTTTTCGTTCATGTTCCCACTCCAAACCCCTCTCCATTGGAGGATATGTCTGGAAGGATTGATACCAGGATTCAGCCCTCGTACCCCAGCTGTTGAGCAACGTATAGGGACATGGAGGCGTTGTAGACCTGGCCAAGTGCCCTCTGGGATTCACCCCTTCCGTACCAGGCATTGCTCCAATGAGGACCAAGCTCGATTGCCTCGTTGTAGGCCTCCAGAGCCTCCCGATCTCTGCCCAAAGCCCGCAGAGCATCGCCCCTGCCAATCCATGCGCTGGTATCGACTATGGGGGGCTCGATGCCGGAAGAGGTTTCGAGGATTTGATCGTAGGCCTCCAGGGACTCGTCGTACCTTCCAAGCTCGTAGAGGGCTCTCCCCCTCATCTGGAGCAGGCTGACGTCACCGGGATCTTCCAAAATGGCCTTTTCATAAAGCTCCAGCGATCTTTGGAAGGCCTCGTTGGCCTCATCTCGCTTGCCGGTCTTGTTAAGGGCAGATCCCTTGGAAAGCCAAGTCTGCGCCAGATCCTCTGTATCATTTTCAGAGATCAGCTCTATGGCCTCGTCATAGGCCTCCAGTGATTCGTCGTACCTCTTCATCTCGACGAGGAGGCTTGCCTTCCACTGCCAGCTGTCGACGTCCTCGGGATTCTGCCCGATGGCCTCGTCAAAGGCTGCCAGCGCTTCGTCGTCTCTGTCGAGCTCGGTCAAAACAAAGGCCTTGAAATGCCACCATACGCTGCTCTTGGGATTCAGCTCAAGCGATCTATTGATTGCTTCCAGGGCGTCATCCCACCTTCCCGCAGCTGCCAGATCCTCGCTCTTGGCAGCGTAAGCAAGTGCGATCTCTGCGGTGTCATTTGCGGGTATCAGGCTGATGGCCTTGTCGTACGTCTCAGCGGACTCGTTAATGTCTCCAATGCCGCTTATGACCTCGGCCTTTCTCCACCAGACGTTGTAGTCGAGGGGCTTTAGCTTTGTTACCTCGTTGTATGCCTCGTGGGCCTCTTCCCACCGGCCGAGGTTCAAGAGGACGTTGGCCCTGCCCATCCAGGCATCGGCGTCCTCTGGATCCTCATCGATCCTCTGGTCGAAGGCAGCCAGGGAAGCTTCATACGCCTGGGTGGCCTCTTCTTGTCTGTTCAGGCGTCTCAGAACCTGGGCCTTATTCTGCCAGGCCTCGGCATCGGCTGGATCCGCATCGAGATCTTCATCCAGAAGGGCGAGCGCCCTTTCGCATGTCTCTATGGACTCGTTTACTTTTCCCACGACAAGGAGGTCGAGAGCCTTTCGGATGAGGATCGTTTCATTCTCAGGATCGATATTCAGGGCTTCGTCGTATGCTAAGATCGCCTCCTCGATGGAGCCGTTGTGGTATAACTCCTGGGCCTTGTTCATACAGTCTTCAGCTGTCATCTCCTGCGCTGTGGCGGGGACGCACAGCACCGCCAGAGCCGCGAAGGCTAAAGCGAATCTCGCGGCTCCCGCCCCAAACTTTAATAGCTCAACGTTGATTGCAGTCGATCTGCCTTTCTCGTTCATCTCTCATCTCACCCCATGTTTATCAACGAAATGCGAACCGTTTAAGCGAGCTATAATGTCAGACATCCGGGCTCACTCCTCCCACCCGCTCAAGCTCGCCTGCATCATGACGAAGCGCTCGTTTGCGCTTCCCGGAAGATCCAAGGCCAAGAAAAAGCCGTTCCAGAAAAGGCCGTCCTCGTCCTCAAAGGTCCAAGTGCTCCAGGCGGAAGGACCGCTCACCCTTCTGTCCTGAAGGGTCCAGCCGACAGCTTTGAGCTGATCCCCGTAGTGGGCCGAGAGCGCGGAGCTATTCATCTCGGTCTCCAGGGTCGCGGAGATCCCGACGCTTGATCCGTCGCTGGAGGTAAAGCTCTCTCGAATGTGTTTGGCCCCGTCCGGGCTCGTAAGCTTGGGGATTGGCCTTAGCCAGTCCTCGTACTCTGTCGCTTGTCTGCAGGGCGAGTATTGAGGATCGGAGTTTACGTTCAGGCGGAGATCCGTGCCCCCCTCAACCGGATGGGCGATAATAGTCAGAGATGGGTTCTTCCTGCCTTGGCAGAAGGTCGCTGTAGGATCGCTAGGCGCAAATCCGCGGGACGTTCCCGGGATCTCCGTCTCGGTCCAGTTCGCCGAGGTCATGTGCTCTCGATAGAACTCTATCGCCTCAGATGGAGCCATCCTCGCGTCAAGAACGATCTCAATTGTCTCCCCATCCCGGACGGCGCTTCCAACGATCCTCGCCCCCTCCGGCATGGGTAGGTCGAGAGGCAATTCATCAGGAAGCCCTCCGAGAAAGAGCTCCACCCCCACGAGCTCGGAGCTTCCTGAGTAGGAAGGCTCTAAAAGCCTCGTTGCCAGCTCTTCAAAGGTGGGCTCGCTGGAGGTCGTCGGTCCCCCCCGCTCAGTGCAGAATCCGAGTCCGATGAAGGCAGAGAGCACCACAATTATCCAAAAGGCTCCTCTCATGCCTTCACATACCCCCAATTTTAATCCAGATAGCAAAAAGGATAACCAAAAAAAACGCTTTGGTTGTTGATTTCAGCCACTCGGGCAGCCTAGCCCATGCTAGGCTAAGTTCGTTTTCTTCGTTCATTACAGCACTCCTTCGGGGCGGAACGCATCGAGACCCGCCCGCGGGCCGATCCGAGGTGGGGTGGATATGGGGCCACCCATGCTCTTCAGATCGATCTGCCGTATAAGTTCACGGCATTCAACGATATCGACATTCAACGAATTTAAGTATGGCGAGCCGCGGCTGGAAAGCTATTTGTAGAACTGATAACTCCCTGTCGGAAGAGACGCCTCGATTACTCGATGGCAGCCGATCCTCCAATTGGGCTTATTGTCAACTTCGGAACGCTTTAGCTCCCATCGAATAGCTATATTGATCCGCAGTTGGTGATATATAACCACAAATGCACACCAATGGACGTGAATTCGATATAGCAATTAGGGTTCATTCGCGTTCATTCGTGGTTAAAATAGGGGGAGATAGGTCTCGCCTAATATCATCAGGATACTTGAGACTTGGTTAATGAGATCGCGATCAATAGCTATTGAGGTTCTGCTGAAGATTAATTGGCCAAGAGGGGATTCGATGCCTGCGTTGCGGGCGCGGGGCAATCGGGCGACTGCCCGTTGGCCTGCCATCATCAGAGGCAAGGCAGCCAGTCGACGCTTATTGCGCCGCAGGTGCTGTTGCCCCAGAGCTGGATGAACTTCTCGACGGAGAAGACGCCTGTCAGGTCCTCGATGGAGCGGCCCCACTCGCTATGCCTGCCCTTGGAGCTTACCGTCGGATCCCTTGACAGCCAGCCGATGTGGGCGACGCCTATGACCTGGCTGTTGAAGCTGGCCTCGAGGACGCCTGTGCAGCAGTAATCGAACTTGCCGGAGTCGTAGAGGCCGGCCCTGATCTCAGTGCTCTTCTGCAGGTACTCGGCGTGGGTGTATGCTTCTGTTACTACCGCGCCTATATCGTAGTTTGCTGCGCAGATCCTGTCCGTCCATTTCCGATCGTAGGTCCCTGTCTGATAGCTAACAGGGAAGTACTCGAGCTCAGTCTCCTGGGTGAAGTTGATGTTATCATTGTCCACCTCGAACTCATAGCTATCGTAGAAGCGCCCGCTGCCAGAAACTCCCTCGACGAACTTCTGGCCGGCATATCCGGGGGCGGTCTGGCCCATCAGCTCATGGCTGCGGTAGCCAACCCCCTTGACGACCGATCTCTCGTATATGTAGCTCGTCGCAGCGTCCGAGCCGATCAGCAGAAGTGCCAGGAGAAGAGCTGCCCAAAGTCGCAACTTCAATCAAAAGTCCTCGATCTATGCCACCTTCGCCTTGGCTGATAAAGCTGTCGACCCTCGATCTGCCCTTCAGGTCATTGGAGGGGCGGTGCAGGAGCCTTATCAAGGGGCGGACTCCCGCATCGGGATCAGCGAAAAAAAGGGGGAGATTCGATCCCTCATATGGCAGTCCTAGGGATCTTATCCTCATTGCCAATCCTATTTCCATTAGCGGTTCCATCCCCCCATTGCCGATACGTCACGAACAAGGGAAGTAGATCCCAGAGCCCAGCCACCAGTCATCGTCCACCTTCATGGCGTAGGCGAGCTTGACCTCATTCCTGTTCTCGTGGGCGGGGTTGGGGAAGATGTAGTAAGTGAATCCCTTGCCCTCCTTGGTCACGCAGATGAGGTTCTTGATGAGGGGGACGCCGTAGGGATCGGTCACGTTACGCTTATCCTGGCCGATCCACTCGGGCTTGAACGGATGGGCGATGTTGAATCCATCGAGATCTCCCTGCAGTTCCAGCGTCCGAGATGCATGGATATGGACGATGTATGAGCCCTTCGACCCTCCATAGAAACTGATATAAAGATCACTAGCAATATAGAACGACCATGCGTAGCATCCAGATCGTCCCCCTCATCATCTTGCTTTTGTTCATGACCAACGCCCGCGGCGAGGAGATTCCATTCGTCTTCGGCAATGAATCCCTCGACGTCGCCAGCCTCGATCCCTCAGAGATCGAGGAGCTCAGGTCCTCCTCCGAGCTGCTCGCAGGAGTTCCCTCCATCGTCGCCCTCGATGACAATGCAACGATCGAGGTTGCAACTTCGGCAGGTCCCGGAGCCCCTGGGACGACGAGGACGCTCCGTCTAAGCGATATCAAGGCCGAGATCAACAGCAAGATCGACGTCGACAATCCAATAACCAGGAAGAAGGCCGTGACCATCGCGGCCGACTGCCCGGGAGACCATACGATCGATCAGATCTGCTCGATATACGAGTATGTAAAGGACGGATGGCACTATGTTCCAGATCCTAGGGGGATCGACTACTTCTTCGCAGCTAGCGAGTCTCTCGAGATCGGGGAGGAGGCCGATTGCGCCGGCGCCGGGGATTGCGACGACTTCGCTATATTGATGGCAACTCTGATAGAGTCGATCGGGGGGACGACGAGGATCGTGCTTGCGGACAACGTGAGCGGCGCTCACGCCTATACCGAGGTCTATCTTGGGAGGATCGATGGAGCAGATCAGAAGGTAGAGGATATAGTGGACTGGCTGAAGGAGCACTATGCAACAAAGAATATCTTCGTGCATATCAACTCAGAGAACAAGGATGTCTGGCTCAACTTGGACTGGTCGGCGGACAATCCCGGAGGTCCGTTCTACCGGGCAGAGGGCCACGTTATACTGAGCATAAGGGACCAGTACGGAAAGACGCCGCTCCAGCTTCCGACCGAGCTCAGGCCGGTTGCGAGAAGTGTATCAAGCACCGCGGAGAACAGCCCGCCGCAGATCATCTCCCTGATGCCTGACCTCCCAAGCCCCCAGGAGGAGGGAACGCCAGTTACCTGGCGGGTCTCGGCAGTCGACGCGGATGGCGATTCCTTGCAGTTCAGGTTCCTGCATAGCGGTCCTGGGGCAGACTGGGTGGACAAGACCGGCTGGATCGATTCCGACTCCTGGATCTGGACGAGCACTGAGAACGATGTGGGGATAAACGAGGTCAAGGTCTTCGTAAGGGATGGACCAGATCCCATTCACGGGGACTACGACGATTCAAAGAAGGCCATGTTCATCATCATATATCCGACGAGCCCTGGGGGTAGAAGCCAGTCCACAAGCGGTAGTAGCTCCACCTATGTCAGCGGAGGAAGCTTCAGCAGCTCCATGAGTTCCGGCTCGATCAGCGTATCCAGGGGCTTTTGAGATCGTCTATTCGGCGATCTCATCCCAACCGACCGAGACTGCCCATCCGGTAAGCGTGCCGATCTAGCTCGTCTGCGCCCCCGGGCCGCAGGCCGCGCAGACGTAACTCGCTGGCTCGCCGCAGCTGCATCTTATGTCCGGCGGGAGGTTTCGGGCCAGGACTCGAACGGGCTTTTTCCTCGGCAAGATGTCTCGGGAGGATATCACACTGATCACAAGCTCGGTGCTTGATCCGAAGTCGTAGATGTAATCCACCTCCATTCCCACGCCAAGTACCCTCCTCATAGGGTAGCTCATCCCCTTGTCACCTGGGTCGACCTTCTCCGAAAAGTAGGTCTCCTCTCCGATCATGAAAGCGCTCAGGTGGCCGCAGCACTCCAGCCAGGTATCCCTCAAGAACTTATCCAGCTTGTGGAGCGTGAGGCCTGCCGGAGCCTCCAGGTTCATCCAGTAGTAGGGGGTGTATTTGTCCTCTACCCTCAGATTGTAGTGGGGAGTCGGCAGCTCATCTGCCCCCCTCTCCTTCTCCGTTACCATGCAAGCTGCCAGGTGTCTGTTGATGCTCCCCTTAGAATAGATCCCATCGCAGATAGTTGCATTGCCCCGCATTGACCTTGGAACTCATGGCTGCCATATCCCTCCCTTAATTATCTTAAAACCATCCATCCATCGGATCCGACCAGTAGCCGGGATTGTCGATGACGAAGGGATCCATAGCAATTGGGATTCCGTCCATATATACCTCTACCCACCATACGCCCGGCATGAATTCCGGAGGATTTCCCTTGATGCCCAGACCCGAGTAGGCGACTTGCCCACTTCCCGAGCTTGCTGAGGCTTCGATCACAGATGATTGGGATTGGTAGAGCATCCCATCAGGAGAGGTCCAGTGCCACTCAACCATGCGAGGGGAAGAGATCTGCCCGAGGTTGAGCCAGGAGATGACATATGGGTCCTCGGACGAGAACTCATATGTCTCATCGATGGGTTGGTCGTTCTGGACACCAATGCAGAGGGTGTGATATATCTCCTGGGTCATGCCCTCCACCCCTTCCTCCGCCACAACAGTGATCATCGTGCCCGTCGACGGTCCTTGCCCGTCGGATTGGCCGCCAGCCGATACATCATCTTCCGGGGTCCACCGCGAGGTTTGACCCCGTACCGTTCCAGATTCCTCGCTTGCAAGGGCTTCTCCCTCCGCAGTGATCCAGGGTCCTTTCCAGGCGGCGAGGGGGAAGTTATCCACGCCGAGTCCACCTGGGATCTCGAAGGGCCGGTCGCAGATGGTATCACCATTGGCATCGCTGCATTGCCCATAGAAGTTGCCGAGGGTTCCGTTATCCCAACGGTTTATGCTCAGAAGATCGGTGTCGGAGTCGTAGGCATCGTGGGCCTCGTTCTCCACCAGCCGGTTCATGTAGATGAGGTTATCGTAGCATGTGAGATCCAGAAAGATCCCATAGTCGTTCGATCTCGCGCTGTTGTTGATTATCCTGTTGTTCAAGGAGAGGTCGCTCAAGCATATCCCAAAGCCGTTCTCGTATGCCTCGTTATCCCTAACAGTGTTGTTGCTCGCCTGATACATGTATATGCCATGCTCCTGGTTGCTGTCCACAACGTTATCGACGATGACGTTGTCGTTGGAGGCGACCTTGACCCCTGACTCTTGGGCATTCGTTGCCACGAATCCCTTGATGGTGATGCCATCTGCCGCAAGCGTGATTGCGCTTCCACCTAAGGAGGCGTCCACGACGGGCCGGCCCTCGCCAGTGTCGACGCCTACGAGGGTTAGGCCCTTTCCGATCACAACGTTCTCGGAATAGGTCCCGCTCGACACCCGTATTGTATCGCCAGCCGTTGCAGCGTCGACCGCCTCCTGGATGCTTTCATAATTGCAGTCTCCCCCGGGGCAGACATCGGCTGCCTCAACCACCTCTCCCGGCCCGCCCCCCGCGGTCTCTGCACTTATCTGGAAGGACCATGTGCTGGAGTTCCGGTTGCCGGAATTGTCTTCGAGGGCGACCCCCAGGTCGTGCCTGCCTATTGCCAGTGGCTCGGAAGGCGTATACCAGACCTTCGTCGAGAGGACCGTTGAGTTCCCGGTTACATCGATTCCATCGACCATCAGGCGGACCGACTCTGGATCGACCCCTGAATCGGCATCCTTCAGGGAGGCGCTGATGAGCGGCCGGTCGTAGACGAGGGTCGAGTCGTCCGGTGGCTGGAGGTTCTCTATCGATGGAGGGGCGAGGTCGCCCGATATCAGGAAGGTCCATCTGGAGGTGTTCTCGTTCCCCTGTCTGTCCATTGCCCTGACTTCCACGACGTGTTCGCCAGGTGCAAGGTCGTCCGCCGGCGTGTACCAGACCCGGGCAGGCACGATCCGAGCCTCGCCTGTGACGTCGGATCCATCGACTGCTATAGCGACCGATTCCGTGTCCATCCCCGAGCCCGTGTCGTTGAGATCGGCGCTTATGAGGGGGCGCCGATAGGATAAGCTCGATTCGGGCGGTGGCTGAAGCCGGCTTATAGACGGCGGATCGCTATCGCTGTCATCGGATGTGACGATTAGCGTTTTTGATGCCTCGTTGTTAGAGGGGTTTGAGTCGTCAGCTCTTGAACTCACAATGACCTTGATCTCATGGGTGCCAACATCGGCAATCCACTCGGTATCCATGGCGACGCTCGAAAACTCCGGTATGTAAGGGATGGTGACATCGTCTATCAGATCGACCCCATCCAGGAACCGAACCTGGACATCGCCCAATCCAACGCTTCCCTGGTTGTGGACCTGGGCCTCTATTGTCACATTCTCGCCGGCTCTTGGCCGCAGGTTCGAGATCCTGAGCTCCTCGGGGGATACCAGGAGATCGGACTCGTGCTCGACCGTCCCGCTCAGGTTGGCAACGATCCTATCCGCCTCCTCCTGGTCGTGAGCAACCACCGCCATATCCTTCTTCTTGACCATGAAGTCTATCGAGTAACCCTCGAGGGGGACGTAGTAGCCCCTGTTCATGCCGACGACGTCGAGGACGAGGGAGTTTTCGGCAGTGCCAACCTCTGCGTAGTTCACGAACGTTGGATCGACCTTGAATGTGTAGCGGCCCTGGGGAACGGTTCCATTGATGCTGCCGATAAGGTGTCCGTTCAGCATGACTTTGGTGTCGAAGGGTTGATAGTAATCGGGCGCCTCACGAGCGAACCGGAGCGTCACGAAGACCTTCTCGACGTTTCTCACAGGCGAGCAGAGGAAGTCCAGGTCGGATGTGAAGGAGTTCTTCAGAGGGGCATGGTTTATGCAGCTCTTGACCGTTATCGTCTGAGTCTCCTTGAGACCTGCCTTGGATCCCTTCTCCGCCTTCGCCTGCTCCTCAGAGACGCGCGTCCAGTCGGCGTAGTTGCTGTAGACGTTCGATGCCCAGCCGAGCACGGTGAGGCTTCCTGCGAGCTTTCCCTCCTTGAACGTCTTGAAGTACTCTCCCTTAAGCGTACTGACCTGCCCTCCAATCGACTTTGGAGCCAACGGGCCGAAGAGCACCTTTCTGGTCTTCGGATCGGTCATCACGAATCCGGGCGCCATCATCTCGCCCTTGAGGTTCTTCGTGGCCTTTATGAAGTTCCACTCCTTCATTCCATGTCTGAAGTCGTTGCCCTTCGAGTAGTCGAGTATCGGGTCGAGGGAGAGCTCGCCTGCGCCCCTCAGGGAGTCGGCAAAATCTTCTCTGCAGAGGTTGTTCACGGTGTCGACCATCCCCATGGCGGTGTTGAACCCAGGCACGAATCCGGCGTAGCACTTGATGACAACGCCTACCTTGTTGTGCGGCGTGAGCATCCCCTCATTCCAGAAGATCTTCCAGGTCTCGCCATCGACGAAGGCTCCGGGATCGCATACCAGCTCGTAGACGTCTGAGAAGAAGAGGACGTAGTCATCCATCTCGACCTTGATCTTGAAGCCCTCCACACGCTCGCCGTCCGAGCCGTATACGGGAACTGGAACATCCACATACAAAGGAACGTACTCCTCGAAGCGGACCTCCTCAACCTTCTGGTATAACGACGTTCCCGATCCGTCTCGCACGTCCACCCTGAGGGTGTCGGTCAAATTCCTGTCCGAGATGATGGCATATGTGAATATGTATTGGGAGAGGTTCTCGTCCGACATGACGTAGAGGAGGCGCATGGCCTTATGCGGCTCGCCTTCTGCAAGGTTGTTGGAGACCGTGACCTTTGCCATCTGCCCGCCATCGATCGGGAAGGGAAGCTCGTAGGTGTAGTTGTGAAGCTGGCTGATATCAGCCTCTCGCCATCCAAAGCGGATGTGCCTCTCTCGAGATGTGGCGATTCCCTGTGACGACTGGGTAGCAATCGTTGCCGTATAGTTGCCAGGATCGGCATAGCCGAGGTCGAAGGTGATTCCGTCTCCCTCGCAAGATCCAATTACCTCTTGATAGCTGTAGTTCCCCCAGTGCCTCAGGTAGAGTATTGGGATGGCATCATCGGCGAGGCCTTCTATCCTCGCCGTGATCTTGAACGGGGGAGACTCGAGCGTCACCGGATCATCGCCTGCAAGGTCGAATGTCTCGTTGGCGTCAGAAGCGCTCTCCCACTCGATCGCCTCGGGCTCGATCGTCCTCGATGGAGTTGGATCGACCGAGAACCTGCGCTCCTCGGTCGAGGACTCGAAGCCCTCGACGGTTGCGCGATATGTGTAATCGCCGAGAGGCCCGGATATGACGAAGCCAGTCTGCCCGAAGATATCGGTCTCAGCACGGATTGTCTCGTTAGATCCAGCACCCACAAGGTCAAGGAGAACGGATGCCTTAGAGGCGGGCTTTCCATCCTGCTCGACATTTACCTTTACCTGGGCTAGAAAGGCGGTTGTGCTCGAGTCCCCGGAGCGGATTGTGTAGGATACAACCTCTCCTCCCGAGGGATTGGTGTTTGCGATTCCGTCGGAGTCGTACTCGGGATCGAACTCAACCGTCATGCGCGGGATCTCTCCTACGAATACTTGCATCCCATCGGGCACATTGAACTCAAGGGGAAGCTCCCTCTCTTCTCCAGCCGCGTACGCCGTTATCGACCCTCTGGCCCCGGTGAAGCCCTCGGTCAGGATTGGAACTGCCCGAAACTCCAGGCTCTCTCCCGATCCAAGATAGGCGTGGTCCAGGGTCGGCTCGAAGAGGAGTATATCCTTCAGCTCGGGGCTTGCCTCTACCCTCAGATCGGTTATGGGGTCGCCATCGTTGGTCAGCTTGATCGTCTTTGCGAGCGTATGGGGATCCTCGCCCAGCTCTTGCATCTCGAAATCTATTACCGGTACGTGGACGTCGAGGTGGATGTAGGCGAGATCGGTTATGGGCTCAGCGTCCAGGTTGGTCAGGCCAAGGAGTATGGTGTAGTTAGGTGATAGGGAATCCTGGGCGTGGAAGACCAGGCGCACCTCTTTTCTCTCGCCCGGGAGAAGTGCAATTCTCTGGTCCATTGAGCCCTCTCCGACGAAGTTTATGGCAAGGTCGCTTGGAACGTTGGATACGTTCAAGAGAAGCTCGTGCGGTTCGTCGTCGGTGTTCTCGACGGTGATAGAACGCTCCTGGTTGTAGTCCCTCTCTATGGTGAACTCGTAGCTTCTCTCTGGGAAGCTTATGCCGTTATCCACGAGGATCTGTCTCGTATCGCTAGTCGTTGCGTTTCCATTCGCCTCGGACCTCACGTAGAACTCGTAGAGGGTGTTCCTATCAAGCCCCTCGGCAACGACCTCATGCTCCCTTCCGGAGGCGCCCGCGATCCGGCGATACTCCTCCTCCCCTTCCGATCTGATGAAGAGATCCCCGGTGCTCTCAACTGGCGTCCTCCAGCTCACGAGCAGCTGGTCCGAGCCGGTCCGGGAGTTCTCCAAGGGGAGCAGGTCCACGAGGAGAGGGGCGGCTGCAACATCGAGCGCTGCCGTCGCCTCACGGGAAGTTCCGAGATTGGTGGAGTTTACCTGAACTTGGAAAGAGTAGTTGCCAGGCAACGCATCCTCCGGGATCGCAATCCTCAAGGGGACCTCCGCATCCTGGCCCGATAGGAGGTAGAGGGAGTCGTCCATGGATATCCATTCTCTCACAGGACCGCTTCCCGAGATCGTGAAGGTGTCCCCCATGCCTTGGCCGTTTGTGATCCTGAGGTTGTACTCCTCGATGGCTCCCCGGCTCGTCTCTATGCGATCAGGGGTTACGGTGATCTCCCATCTCTCATCCTGGCCCGAGAGGGTGACGATATCTATCTTCACAGTAGCGGTTGCGTTTCGGCCCTCGTCGTCGGTGATCCTGAGTCCCACAAGGTGATCGCCTTGCGTCCTCCATCCCTCATAGGTGTACGTCGGGGCTGTGACGTTCCTATCGTATACGCCGTCTCCATCCAGGTCCCACTCATACGAGATGATGTCTCCTACAGATGACGATCGAGAGGCGTCAAGTACAACTGGCGTTCCGGCGAGGGCGGCCTGGTCGAGGCCCGCATGGGCGATGATCCCTGCAGTTCCCCCAAAGTTGAATGTAAGCGTGATATCCCAGGAGCCGCCCGGGGGTATATCGCCTGCGTTCCACTGCATGCCAACGGCGACATCGGCAGTCCCCTCCTCGGGGTACTTGTCGTTTCCGTTCAGCTCCCCGTCGTCCCAATCATCGTTGATCTCCTCTGACCAATGTTCAAGCCCGTGGTTGGATGACTGCTTGCTGCCATCAAAGCCGTTTCTGAAGTATTGGTCGCTGTTCTGCCATATCGAGTCGGTGCTCTCGGTGTACCACCCATAGGAGTCTCCAGAGGTCACTATATCGTAGTCCACTGTCTCGAAGAACCTGACGTCCCGAAGCATGGTGGTGTTGGTGTTCGTGAGGACGTATGTTATCTGGAAGTACTTGGCTTCCCCCGGTGGGAGGTGTACCTGCCTTGTAAGTGATAGGTCCTCATAGTGGAGGGTTGCAGTCCTCCCGTCGGCGCTATCTGCGAAGTACTGGTCGACTGCGAACTCGCCATCCGATTCCTTGGTCTCGTTCCAATTCCCGGCGTAGACTGCAAAGTGCTCCCGATATAGGGAGTCGCCCCAAGTATCCGGAGCGTACATGAAACGCCACTCGGAGCTTTGCGTCTCCCCCCAGTCAAGATCTAGATAGGTGTTGTTGAGGGAGTATGCCTGGCAGAGTGGCACGAGCAGAAGGATGGTAGCAAGGGCTAGAAGGTGCTTAGAGGTCTCCATGGGCACAAGATCACCATATGTCATTCATTATCCATTAGTATATAGATATCTCCCCGGCAGGCGGCATGCCACTCGCATATCCTCTCCCGAGGGGGAACGGTTATCCCCTTACAGGATCACCTCGTACACATGGATCTGATCCACTCCCTTTCCCATGCCCTATCGATCCATGGGGTCGATGCAGTCTTTCACCTGCCCGGCTCTGCTACCGTTCCCCTCTATGCAGCCCTCGACGAAGTGCGCCCTGTTCTCATGAGGCATCCGGCCTCGGTTGGATTTGCGGCAGACGCCTACGCGAGGTTGAGGGGGTTAGGGGTGGCGATGGTAGCTCAGGGACCGGGGATTGCCGGACTCATCCCGGCCTTGATCCACTCTTGGAAGGATCACGTGGCCGTCGTTGCCATTACCGCGAGGCCTGCCTATATGGCGGGAGATCCAGGGGCTTGGCAGGCTTTTCCTCTGAGGGATGTCTTGGAGCCGGTGGTAAAGGGCTACTATGAGGTGGTGGCGGGCGAGCCCGAGGCACTCCAGGAGGCCTTTCGCCTTGCTGCAATGCCGCCATCCGGTCCAGTGGTTGTAAACATCATCGAGGACGGTATGGGAACGAGGCCTGCCTCGCAAGCGGCCCTTCCCGTCGTCTCACCTGCTTTCGTCGACAGGTTGAACGAGGCCTTGGAGGGTGCTTCTCGGCCCATGATACTTGCCGGATCTGGGGCGCTAAGGGATGGGGAGAGCCTTTCGCTAGCGGTACAACGCCTGCAGATCCCCATCGTCACAACTGCCCCTGCCCGGGGCGTGGTCGACGAAATGGATCCTCTATGCCTCGGACCTGTGGGCACAATCGGCTTTGAAAGGGCAAACTCCGCGTTCATCAAGGCCGACCTCATACTGGTGCTTGGTTCAAGGCTCGCCCATAACACGATCCAGCTTCTCATAGAGGCAAATGCCAATCCTACCATATTCCAGGTGAACGGCAACCCAATGGATCGTTCACGTTTGGTTCCCTTGGACCGATATCGGACTGCGACCGTATCTTCAGTTCTCCAGGCCATCCTTGCGACATCCTCTGAGGCCATCTGCCTCGAGGCAAAGCCGTGCTG
>CAZWDT010000026.1:8735-10195 GCA_964632755.1 uncultured Methanotrichaceae archaeon | reverse complement strand
AGGCCATCCTTGCGACATCCTCTGAGGCCATCTGCCTCGAGGCAAAGCCGTGCTGGTGGAAGCGTTCAATGGAGGGGGGACCTCCCCCATCTCCTTCATTGACGGCGGCCTTGGAGGCGGCCAGCCTGGATGGGGTGTTGGTGATGGATGCTGGGACGACCGGCCTTCTGGCCTATCGGAACTTCCGCTCTCGCAAGCCTTTCCATATGCTTTACCCATGGGGCATGGCTACTATGGGCTCATCGCTTGCCCAGGCAGTCGGCGCTTGCCACGCTGGTGCAAGGCGTGCGGTTGCCATATGCGGAGACGGCGGCCTTTTGGCAAGCCTTTCGGAGCTCTCAACGATCGCGGAGGGGCGCTTGCCGGTGAAGGTCGTGGTCTTCAACAACGGCGGCCTCCAGTTCATAAGGGAGATCTCGCGGCGCGTCCTTGGAAAGGAGGTCGACATGTCATTCGGGCCGGAGGATTTAGCATCCATCGCCCAGGCCCTTGGGATCAGGTCGGAGCGAGTCGATGGGAGGGCTGCCCCGTCCCCATCTGCGAACGCCTGCCTTCGTGATTCCGAGCCCTTCTTGCTCGAGGTGATGGAGGAGGGCCGCCCCCTCGACCTCAGGGGAACCCAGTGGGGGGCCAAAGCCTCTCGAGAAAACAATAATATATGCCTTCCAGATCAAGCGGACATTTCAGTGGGTGTTAGTCAATGAAATGGATCATCTTTGCCTTATTGGCCGTGCTCATGCTCCCCTTCCATGCACTGGGATCGGAGGCCGAGCAGGTCGATCCCCTGGAGGTCGGAGACCTCTTAAGCCCGCCAGATCCCTACCATACGAGGGAGTATATCGAGCGGTTGACCGGCGGCGGGGAGGATATCAAGGAGGCCTGGCGCCGAAATGCCCAGGACCAAGTTGAGACATCGACCTGGCCCATGACCATACTGGCAGGCGGGTGGAGTCTGGAGTTAAGGGACAGCGGCCTAAAGAGGGCTAACCTGACTCTCGTCCAGAATGGAAGGGCGGTCTTCGGCCGGGGATTCATAACCGACGCGGATCGGGCCCAGCTCGCCTCGGCCACCGGAACCGTTGCTGCCTCAGGCGTCATAACCCTGGACCTCCTGGGCCTCGACGACCTCGTGCTCTATCGCTCTACGCTATACGGGGGAAGGGACCGCCTCTCTGGAAGCTACAGCGCCTTTGCCCCCGATGGCAATACATGGTGGGGATCTATCAGCGGGGGCCACTTGCCTCTCCAGTACTGGGCATGAGGGCCGAAATGCTGAGGAATCGCAAAGGTCCTCCTTTGCTCTCTATGAAGGGAGACGGGGAAAGGTTTGGGGGGAGGGCTCTGCCGTCGGCTGACATTGTATATCGAGCACTCTGCCGGTATCCAGGCGTCCCGTCTCTCCAAGGCCAGTCGGCGAGTCAGTAGCGGCTTGGCCGCAGATGATCTCTCCCCCCCTCAGC
>CAZWDT010000026.1:0-8635 GCA_964632755.1 uncultured Methanotrichaceae archaeon | reverse complement strand
TTGGCCTTGGGCACGGCCATGGGTGAGAATGAAAATATCGCCGGAGCATATACCATGACGGGAGAGGGCTTTGCGATATATCCAAGTGGCGAGGAGTTCCTGCCCGGGTATGAGAAGGCGACTGGTAACTGCACAATGGAGCAGAACGGCAGCTTCCTGAAGCTGACCGTAACCGACATCCAGTCCGACACCGATGCCATCGGCAAGATGGGCCCGATCGTCATGGTGGGGAGCATCTACGAGGATGAGCTGGTACTCTACTATGCTGGATCCGAGGATCTGATGGGAGATACATTCGTCGCGGAGGCCATCTCCTTTGGAATGGTCGAGGATGACGGAAAGATCGCCTTGATGACGGTTGGAGGAGGCTACGACGAGAACACAACGCTGATCTTCACCTGGACTGAGACCGACATGCTGGTCCCCGTATAGCCCGGCTTTTTGGGGATCATGCACTTTTTTTCGCCCTCTGTCCGAGAGGGCTAATCAATCCGATGGGCCTCGGCCCCTACGAGGATGGGAGACGCCGCCACGGCTCTCATGGACTCCTCCAGGCAGGTCCCCATCCTCGCGATTTTCGGGCGGTGATGAACCGCCGCGGGGAGCCTCGAAGCGCCGTCCCGGCCGCGAGGGCTATTGCTGGTCTGTGTACCCAAGCGCCTTCGCCTTAGCATGGGCGGCCTCGGCGACTCCCCCCGGCGAATCATGAGCAGATCTCAGAAGAGCAGAATCGTATGATTCATCCCCCAAGATCCCCCTTCCTGAAGGTCCACTCACCCTCGATCGCAATCTCCGCCGGCAGCTCCCCGAAGCTCGCCTTCAGGATCAGGTCAGCGAGCTCCTCTTTCATGACGCGGGCAATCCCGATTATCGAGGTCGTGGGCCTTGCGTTCACATCCACGACGCGGGGGAGGTCTCCAAGCACGAAGTCGATTCCGGCATACCCCCGAAGGCCAAGGGCAGCGCAGGCCCGCTTTGCAGCCTCCCAGATCTCGCCTGCCCTCGGCGTCCTGTAGGGAACCTGGCTTCCGTTGTAAGCGAATGTCCTTCCGTTGGACTCGATCAGCTGCCGGTTGATCGTCAGGGGAAGAAAGCTCTTTCCAGAGACGAAGCTTGCGCTTAAGGAAAGGCCTTCCCGAAAGATCGTTGCAATAGATCCATCCCCGGCGCGGGGGGACGAGGATATTCGCACTCCCTCCGATCCGCAGCCAAACCGCGGCTTGATTACATAGAGCCTGCAGCCGATAGGGCCTGGCCCTGCGATCTCGGCCACTGGCACCCCGGCCTCTTCGAGCCTTCTTGTGCAGAGAAGTTTGTCCGCTGCGATGCTACATGTCGCAGGATCGCTTCCGAGGTTCGCCATTCGGGACTCCAGTATGCTGTTACAGTGGGCAAGGAGATCGTCAGGTGCGATCACAAGCCCCGCATCAGCATCCTGACTGCCCAGGAACTCGTAGAAGCCTTCTTCGCCCCCTTTGAAGGGGATGGCGCGCCCAGCCGGGACCTTGGGTCCGTGGGTTGGGTAGACGACCTCGTGCCCACAGCGCTCGAAGCTCCCCGCAAGGGCAGAGAGCATTGCGCGCCCCTCCAGCTCGTAGGTTCCCCCGAGCGCGATCGCAAGCGCGTACTCTGCAAGAAGGATCTTCATTGCTGCTTCACCGGTGCTATATTGATGCCATTTGATGCCGCATTATAGTACATTATGGCACATTGGCAACCTTAGTAATGCCTCACGGAGGCCTCATTGGCGCCACATCTATGCTACATTAATCTGCATTGATGCCGCGCCGGACGCCCCATCGGTACTACGTAAGTGCCACACCGCCCTGGTTCATCCCAGCCCTAGTACTGGCGGGCCATGTAGGTGGAGCCGGTTGTCGTCGCATTGCAGATGGGGCAGGGGCCGGGGGGCAAGGGCTCCTCGCGTGGCTCTCCGAGCATGTTTGCGCCCACGAGGTCCTCGAGCTGGTGGCCGCAGTCGACCGATCCGCACCAGTGGATCCGGGCAACGCCCGTCTTCACCTGCTCTATTGCCTCCTCTACCGTATGCACCAGGCGGATATGCTCCTCCATCGAGATGCGGGCCTTCTTTGCAAGAACCTCTTGGAGCGCTTCTCCCTCCTCGATTACTGCCGGCACGACTCCATCGCGTGGAGCGGCCCTCTTCGCCCCATCACGACGGACGATGACCACCTGGCCCTTCGCCATGTCCCGGGGACCAAGCTCCAGACGGATGGGAACTCCTCTCATCTCCCAGCGGTAGAACTTGGCCCCGGGCCGCTCGTCGCCCTCGTCCACTTTGACCCGCACTCCTGCCGCGGAGAGTTCCTGCCCAAGAGACCGACAGGCCTCGATGATTGGAGCCTTATCGCCGAAGACGATGGGCACTATCACCACCTGGACCGGCGCCACCTCCCAGGGGAGGACGAGCCCGCGGTCGTCCCCGTGGACCGAGATCAATGCTGCAATACAGCGCTCGGATATGCCGTAGCACGACTGGTTGACGAGCCTCTGCTCGCCTTCGGCATCCTCGTAGGTGATGCCGTATGTCTTTGCGAAGTTCGTTCCGAGGAGGTGTGCAGTTCCAACCTGCAGTGTGCGGCCGTCCGGCATTATCACATCGAGGGCGATCGAGTAGTCAGCGCCCGGGAACTTGTCCCAGGAGGGGCGCTTGCATACGAGGAAGGGAATGGCAAGCCTTCGATAGAACTCGGCATAGCGCTCGACCGCCACCTCGACCTGGGCTGCCGCCTCATCCCATGTGGCATGAGCCGTGTGCGCCTCCTTGAAAGATGTGATCTCCCGGAGCCTGATGAGGGGGCGCGTGTGCTTCGTCTCGTAGCGGAACGTGTTGATTATCTGGTAGACTCGAAGCGGCAGATCGGCGTGGCTTCGAATCCAGAGCTTGAACATGGGGTAGATGGCAGTCTCGCTCGTGGGCCGCAAAGCAAGCTTCACTTCCAAGGGGGAGGTCCCCCCATGCGTCACCCAGTAGACCTCGTCCTCAAACCCCTTGATATGCTCCGCCTCCTTCATGAACTCCTGCTCCGGTATGAGGAGGGGAAACTGGGTCTCGTAATGGTCCACGTCTAAGAGTTCCTTGATTATGCCGTAGACGCTGCGGCGCAGAGCAAAGCCGAAGGGGTACCAGACGCACATACCCTTGACCGGATAGCGGACATCGACGATCTCCGCGCTCTTTAGGAGTTCGTGGTACCATTCGCTGAAGTTGGCCTTCTCGGGAAGCTTGGCCTCTCTTGGATCTTTGGAATCGGTCATGCGATCACCATGGATAAGGCTATAGGGGTGATGAAGGTCTCAATTGCGGCAGCGAGGAGGAGGAGAGGCGCTGCCCACCAGAGGAGAAATCGCAGGGCTATCTTCGTCTCCCCGGCGAGATCAACCTCCCTGCCAATCAGGGCAAGGGCCAGTAGATGGCCCAGGCGCAGGCCAATGGCTGCGCATGCGAGCACGATTGGAAGCTCGACTATGCCGTGGGGAACGATGCCTGCAAGGAGGAAGGCTGCTCCGTGCTGCTCTAGCGCACTCTCTGCGACGACTCCGAGCAGCACGCCATTTGAGATGATCACGATTGTAGGGATCACCCCCAGGCCGAGGCCTAGGAGCATGGCGATTGTACTTGCAATCAGGTTCTTTAGAAAGATCATCAGCATGATGAGCAGGGGATCTAGGTTCAGTATCCAGCGGAGCATCTCTAGCTCGCCCAGCCATCTGGAGGAGAACTCGGGGTCCCTCGCTGCCGCCTGGAAGCCCGATAGAGCTGCGGCGAAGAAGAGCACCAGGACAAGCCCCAGGTAGGCCTTCAGGGAACGCAGGTATACAATCTCATCTCTCCGGGACAAATAGGACCTCCAAGCCCAACCACGAGACTACCTTATATAAGGATGGCGAACTCGCGGGTGGGCATAGGGTATCGGCTGCATGCGATAGGGATGCGTTACGGCAGGCCTCATGCCTTGGTCAGATAGTAGGCCCCAAATACCATGAGGAAGACCCCACAGGCGGCAAGCACCCGCCGGTAGTTGCGATCGGAGAGGACCGTCCTTCCTCGATCCATGCTCGTCGAGATCAATGTATACCAGCCGAAGTCCGCACCCCAATGGCCGATCATGAATAGGACGGCGAGCAGAAGCCCCCCCTTAAGACCCTCCAGCACCAGAGCGCTTCCTATGCTCAACCACCAGATCCAGAAGTATGGGTTGGCAAGGCTTGTGAGCATCCCGGCGATATAGGGATTGCTCGAGACGTCCTCCTGCGGCTGGGCGATCGTCGCCTCCCTACTGTCCAAGAGCGTCATAATCCCGAAGACTATCAATGCAAGGCCGCCAAGGATGGCGATCGAGCTGGAGTAACTCTGGGCTGCCTGGGCAAGCCCCATGACTATCAACAGGAAGATAAAAGCCTCAATGACGGCATGGCCTGCAGCCACCTTGGGGCCGGCGGTCCAGCCTACCTTCAGGGATGTGTTCACTGTGGCGACTAGGGTTGGACCAGGGGCCAAGGCCCCGGTAAGCCCAATTGTGAAGGCGAATATCAGTATCTCCAAGATGCCGTCCATATAATGTAGATCTCCTCTTCGGGGTGAGAACTTCAGATATAAATGCTGTTCGACGAGATGCCGCTTGATATAAGGCGACCGACATTATGGCGGCCGGGATCGGAGAATGCTTTATCCACGCCATCGGGCGGGGATGGACAGGTCGGGATTCGAACCCGAGGCCTCTACCATGCCAAGGTAGCGATCTTCCGACTGATCTACCTGCCCTTGATTCGCCCTATGCAGATGGCCCAGATAAACATGTCGGTAGGAGCCCCCTTCCGTAGAGCCCTCCATCCTCAGCCCTCCTTCGGGGGATGCTTGCCTTGAGCGTTGCCCTGAGCGTGGGATAGCCCAGCGGAGATGATCACTTCCATTGCCCTGTCGAAGCTCATATCGAGGGGGACGAAGCGATCCTCGGGGAGGAACAAGAGGAGGCCTGTGGTGGGGTTTGGGGCAGTGGGCACGAAGACGCTAGAAAGGGGGGTCATTGCCACATCATCAACGACCTGGGGGGCGTTGCCCGTGAGAAATCCGATTGCGAATAGGTCGGGCATGAGCTTTACTAGGACGACGTTGCCCAACTCCTTCTTTCCGAATAGGAAGGTGTCGACCACGTTCTTTGCAACCGAGTAGATGCTCCGCGAGAGAGGGATGTTGAGCATGGCTCCTTCGAAGTACTCCGCGGTCTTTCGCCCGAGGGTGACGGATACGAACATGCCGAGCAGGATCAGCGTCCCTAGGGTTACGAGCAGCCCAAGGCCGGGGATGCTCCTTCCGAGGACTATGACGACCAAGGGCTGGCTGATGTCATCGAACAGTCGGACGATGATGAGCAGTATATAGGTGGTTACGAAGAGGGGAACCGCAGTGGCAATGCCCGCGATCAGATAGCCCTTAAGTCTCATGCCCATGGGTTGATCTCAACTCATAGATAAATGGGATTGACCGCACGCTGCCCTTCAGGGAATCCTGCGGATTGCCCGATCGAGGCATGTGCGCACCGTATGGCCTGGGTGGAAGCGGTGGCCGTAGGGGAGGACCGTCCTCCAGCACATATCCTCCGACTTTGGGTAGTTCAAGAGCCTTCCCCTGTCGGAGAGCAGGTAGTTGTAATGGCCGTAAGCCACGAGCAGGGAGTAGGCGACCAGTCGTTCTGCACGGCGGGAGGATGTGTAGACCACCTGCCGGGGATCGTAGGTGACCCTTGCCCCTTCGCGAAAGAGCCGAACGGAGAGGTCGTAGTCGTCGAGAAGGGATATGTCGCTATGGCCTCCGATGCGCCTGTAGGCATCCGCCCTGACGCCCATGTTCGAGCCTATCATGTAGTAGAAGTTCAACGGATTGAGGATGCGGTACAGATCCCTCCACCTGCGCAGAAGCTCGGCCTTGATGTCCGGCTGGATGTACATCACAGGGCCCGTGCTTGCCTGATAGCGCTTCAAATTGAGTTGCACCTCCTCTAGCCAGCAGTAGGATACATTTGTGTCGGCGTCGGTGAAGGCCAGGATCTCCCCAACAGCCGCCAATGCGCCATCCCTTCTCGCACCGCCAATGCCCCGTCCCCTTTGCATTATCACCCTATCGGCTAGGCCCTGGGCTATTGAGACGGTCCCGTCGGAGGATCCCCCATCGACCACGATCACCTCGTAATCCCTGCGATCCAGGCTTTGCCGGGAAAGAGACCTCAGACAGGGGCCAATGGACTGGGCCTCATTCAGAGTGGGAACTATTACAGATATCATATTTCACCAGGCATCGCTCATCAATCTATCCTCATCTGGGCGGTCATCGCCCCTTCGAGCCGATGGGAGCACTGCCTCTTTTTCATGTAGGTGATTCAGTCGATATAAATTCATCGGGGATTCTCCATTCGCGTCCCTCTCGATCAGCTCGGGTGAGAACGTCCGAGATTGTGGATCCCCCTGCATGAGTAGGCTGGGTAGGCCAGCAGGTAGAGTCCCAAGGCAGCCGCGAGCGAGTCAGGAAGGCCATAGAGGCCAGCTGCCATGTATAAGAGGGGCAGGGAAAGCAGGGCGAGGGAAAACAATAGCATCATTCCCCTGGAGAGCCCGGCCCAGGTGACCGTGGTCCTCGTCCTTCCCAGGTCCTCCTCGTAGTCCGAGATCTGATGAGCGATCAAGGCCTCGCATCCCAGCACGAAGGCGATGGCCGCAGCCAGCAACACCTCTTGTAAGGGCGAGCCGCCTGCAAGGAGAAAGCCCGCCAATAGTGGCAACGCGCCGAACATCAGGCCGTGGGTGATGATGTCCAGCACGACCCTCTCCTTGAGCCTCACTCCCCCGGAGTAGGTGGTAAAGAGGAGGACGTTTGCTATGACCAAAGCGGTCCCTGCAACGTTCATCCGAAGCGAGAGCATGAGGGCGAAGACCAGCTGCAGCGCCATCAGGGCGAGGACTCCTCGCCTCGTCACCTCTCCTTTTGCAAGGGGATTTGTCCCGCGCTCCTGCTTTCCTCGATGCAGCCGATCGATCTCCACGTCGAAGAGGTTGTTTGCGACGAATGCATAGCCGATCAATAGGATGTAGACCGCGAAAACGAGGGCCAGATCGACTGCATCCGCTCCTGCCAGCAGTGCCCCCGCAAGTGGTGCGACCGGATAGAACCTGATCCAGTCCTCCACCCGTATCATTCTGAGATAGGGATTCAACAAACCTCCCGATATCAATTGACCATGCCGAATATGGACCTTGGACCGTCCAGATATAAATACTCGCTTCGCCCTGCTACCTCACCCCAATACAACCGCGAATAGATGCGAATGAACGCTAATATCTCAAGTTAATTCGCGTGCATTTGCGGACCCTCTGAGCGTTTGTACATGCTCGTCCATCGGAGTCAAGGAAATCTCTATTAGGGATGGGGGGCAAAGATGGAGGATTATGAGGCTAATCCTATCCATAATGGCATCTGCCCTTCTCATCCTCACCTCTTCGGGATATGATGGATACCAGACGGCAGGTTGGCTGGACTATCCCTACCTCGGATCGAACGCTGACCGCTATCCCATCGAGCTCGGCGAAGGCAGACAAGAGACGATCAACATCAGCCAGAACCTCTCCGGGATTTCGTTGCCTCCTTTCAGAAGGTTGCAAGGCAACTTCACCTGGGCTGAGAGAGATGACCTCTCCGAGTACCACATACCCGCTCTCGTCGACTTTCTCTCACCTGGCTATCAGCCGCCTGGCATGAACTACAGCGGACACGTCCCCGCCCTTGGTGAGTTCGTCGCCCGTAACTGGACTTCGCCTAAGCCTGACTACAGCCAGTACGTGCCTGCCATTGGCGCCTTTTTGGATGATGAATGGGAGTCGCCCACTCCAAATCCCACGGACTACCCTGATTGGATCAATGAGTTTCTGGTGGATTGAGGTCATCCTCTGCAATCGAGTCGATGCGCCGGCGAAGCTGATCCAGCCTATCGGCTAAGACCTTGATCTCCCTCTCTAATGGGGCAAGGTCCTCCTCCCTGTCCTCCTCTTGATTGCGGGGACCGATCGGAGTCTCGCACCCTCGCAGGATGTAGCTCCCCCCGGAGATGCTGATCCCGAGGCCGTATGCCAGAGCGGTTGCGATCTTCTTCCTGGCGCTTGTGAGGTCGTTCCAGAAGGCCTTTCGAGAGATACCCATGAAGAGAGCTGCCTCATGCTGCTGGAAGTCCAGAAGGTCGACGAGCCTGATCGCCTCCATCTCCTCCAAGGTGATGTTTATGGTTGCAGCAGTTCTGCCGGAGGCGGGAAGAAATATGCATTCAGGGGGGATCTCGGTGATCCAGCGCCTCCCACGGCATCTGCCCTTTCGCGGTGGCATGATCTTATAGCTGAATCCGTGGTATAAGAACCTTGTCCGCCGAAAGTTTTAAATAGATAGTCTCCTATGCTAGTTTATCGAACGGAGGTTACTAGATGCCTGGAAGAGATGGAACTGGACCGCGTGGAATGGGTCCCTTCACCGGATGGGGAAGGGGATATTGCGTTGGAATGGGGCCTGGAGCAGGCTGGTATGGCATGGGCCGAGGGTATGGCATGGGCCGAGGGTATGGCATGGGCCGAGGGT
>CAZWDT010000025.1:13336-38341 GCA_964632755.1 uncultured Methanotrichaceae archaeon | reverse complement strand
GAAAGCCACGCCGATATCAGATAGGCCTCGCTTAGGTTGGAATCGCTCAAGTCAGACCAGGTAAGATCGGAGAGGTTGAGGCTCGCCATCGAGAGATCCTGCCCTGAGAGGTTCTGATGGCTCAGGAGCGCTCGATCGTGCAGATCAGCCGAAGATGCCGAACCGATCAGCAAGAGCAGGGAAATCGCCCAGTGGGCCGACCTCATCTCAAGTCCCTTAAAGCGGGTAGTCGACATGAAGCCGAACCAGGAACGCAATATGACAATGATCCCTCCAGAAGAAACGACTCACCCAAAAGGAGGATCACTCCCAGGGAGATCGCCCCTCCATGGCTTGTATGTATTCATCCTTGGACTGCCCTAGAGAGGCCTTCAAGGCTACCTTTAGAGATGTCCCGCGACCTTGAAGCCAATCGAACTTGGAGCATGACTCCAAATCCAGACAATCGCTGCAAAGGGAGTAACCCTTATCTCTAGCACAGATCCTTATTGGGCATTCTGGTGGTCCGCCACCGGCCTCGCAGCCGGCACATAGCGCGTTTTCCTCCACCCAAATGAGGCCCTTCTCAACCTGATCCCAGGCGATCTCCGCTCCGCCCGCCCCTGGCACGAGGGGGGCCCACTCCGCGATCCTGCAGCTTGCAATGACCCCCCTTGCCCTGCTCGCATCACTCGCTGCGACACCGCTTCCCATGGGACAGGATCCACAAGTTATCCCACAGGGCCCTGCCTGCCCAACCGCCAGACCCTTGATCTCCTCGGTCATCTTTATCGCATATATATTCCCTCTCTTTGGTTAAGGATCTTCCGCAATTTCCAGGCAAGGCTGCCAAGGATGATAGAAGTTGGGCTTTCCATCCATATCAAAGGACGAATGCCTTAGTGCGACGATGCTCTAGACGCTAGAATGCAAGATGGATTGCGGTGGCCGGAAAAAAAAAAGATGGAGGAAGGAAGTTCAGGGCAGCAGAACTGCTGCTGCCTGAACCGCCCAGTCCACGAAACCCTCGGGGAAGACTCCTATCCAGAACACGGCGATCATGGTCAAAACCAGAGCCGCCGCATATCCCTTGGGTTCAGAGATCTTCGGACCTGCAGGCTCCTTCAGGTACATGTAGCTGATTATCCTCAGATAGTAGTACAGCGAGAGTGCGCTGTTGAGGATGGCAAGTACCGCCAGCCAGACCAGGCCGGAATATATGGCCGAGCTGAAGAGGACGAACTTGCCCACGTAACCAGCCGTTGGGGGGATGCCCGCCAGGGCGAACATGAAGACCAACATGCAGAACGCCGTTATTGGAGCCCTGCGGGAGAGGCCTGCGTAGTTGGATATGTCGTCCGGGTCCTCGCTTTCCGGCGAGGAGACCTTGTCCGCAACGAGGGATGCGCCGATGAATGACCCCGTCTTCATCAAGGCGTGAGCCAGTATCATCAGCAGGCCGCCTGCCAATCCCAGCTGAGCGGGGGGAATCGATGCGCCGTTTGGAAGGGTCACATCGGGCATGCCGTAGGCAGCCCCGACCACCACGAATGCTATGGCGATATATCCCGCCTGCGCCACGCTGGAGTAGGCAAGTATCCTTCTCACGTTGTTCTGCCAGCAGGCCACGAGGTTGCCCAAGGTCATCGTCACCGCGGCCAATATCGCAAAGGCCAGGTACCACTCCATGCGCAGCGCCATCAGCGCCACCAGGAGGACACGGAAGGCGGCTGCGAATCCCATCTTCTTGGATCCTGCAGCGAGGAGGGCCGAGACCAGGGCCGGAGAGCCCTCGTAGGTGTCCGGAGCCCACATATGGAATGGGACGAGGGCCATCTTGAAGGCAAACCCGGCTATAACGAAGACGAGCGCGATCAATGTTGCCGGGCCGAACTGGTCGAGAGAGACCGCCGCGATATCCGCAAGCCTTGTGCTTCCGGTCATCCCGTACAAAAGGGAGAAGCCGAATAGCAGAAAGGCCGAGGAGACCGACCCGAAGATGAAGTACTTCATCGCCGCTTCCAGGTTCTTCTTGGTCTTGTCGAACGCGGAAAGAGCATATGTCGAGAGGCTCGCAAGCTCAAACCCTATGAAGAGGGTCACGAGGTCGATTGCGCTTGCAACGACCATCATGCCCACCGTCCCGAAGAGGATCAGGGCGAAGTACTCATCGTGTCCCGGATGATTCTGGTACCTGCTAAGCGAAGCCATGACCACCAGTATTGAGACGATGAGGAATACCGCCTTGAAGAACTGGGAGAGACCGTCGACCTGCACGGTATCGAAGAAGAAGACTCCTCCGAGCTTTGCGCTCATAACGAGCGCAAGCGATGCCACGAGGCCGGCAAGGCTCAGGTATCCCATCATCGACTTGCCCTTGATGAACAAGCCCGCAAGCAGTATCAGCAGTGCCAGAGCAGTGAGCAGGGCTTCTGCTCCCAGCGGTGCATAGTAACCAAGGTCCACTTCAGATCACCCCCATCTGGGCGAGCGTCATAACCGGCTCCATCAGCTGCTCTGCAGCAACTCCCATGATGTCCGTTATCAGGGCCGGTTGCAGACCGAAGAGCAGGACCAGTATGATGATCAAGCTCATCGATAGGAGCTCGTAGCTGTGGGCATCGTGCACGTTCAAATACTTCTTCAGTATCGGCCCGAAGAGGACCTTCTGCGCCGCCCAGAGGTGGTAACCTGCTGTCACCGCCACGCCTCCGAAGATCACGATCATCGTCGCCGTCGGCATCGTGGCATAGGATCCGGTGAGGACCAGGAACTCGGCCACGAAGCCGCTCATCCCCGGAAGCCCGAGCGATGCCAGGAAACCTGCCATCATGAGGAAGGCAAACCTTGGCATGCGATCTGCGAGGCCACCGAGGTCGGCGATTATCCTCGTCCCCACGCTATGCTGAATGGTTCCAGCCGACATGAAGAGGACGCATGTGATCAGACCATGGGAGAACTGCTGGAACATGGCTCCCTGAAGAGACAGGAAGGGTGCGGATGCTCCTAAGACAGCCACAGACCCCAGGGTCACAAATCCCATATGGCTGACCGACGAGTAGGCCACAAGTTTCTTCAAGTCCTTCTGGGCGAGAGCCAAGAAGGCGCCATATACTATGCTCAAGACGGCGATCACAGCGATCACCGTGACGAACATCTTGTCCACGTTGGGCAGCATGGGCAGAATCACCCTGAAGAGACCGTAGCCGCCCATCTTCAGCAGCAGTGCTGCGAGGACTACCGACCCAGCCGTTGGCGCCTCCACATGGGCGTCGGGAAGCCAGGTGTGGAATGGCACCGCTGGCATCTTCACAAGGAATCCCAATAGAAGCCCTGCGAATATGATGTTGAGCAGGCTCGTTGGGAAGATCGCCGTGTTCGATGTCGCCTGGATCAAGGTGAGCATATCGAATGTCCTCGACCCATCCGGCATAGTGTACGTGAAGTACAACGCGAAGATGGCAAGCAGCATCACAAGGCTCGCCACATGGGTGTATATGAAGAACTTTACGGCAGCATAGTCTTTCCTTGGCCCACCCCATATGCCTATGAGGAAGAACATGGGGATGAGCACTATCTCCCAGAATATGTAGAAGAGGAAGAAGTCCAGAGCAGTGAATACGCCGAGTACCCCTACCTCGTTCAACAGCAATAGGCCGAAGAACTGGTTGGGCCTCTTATCCTCTCCCCAGGAGTAGATTATCACGAGGACAGAGACGATCGTCGAGAGGAGCACTAGGGGGAACCCAATTCCATCAACCCCCAAGGTGTATTTGACTCCGATTGAAGGCACCCATTCGTAGCTCTCGACGAACTGCATGATCTTGGAGGTCTTGTCGAACTCCATGAACATCTGCAGAGAGAGAGCCAGGGGAATCAGTGACGCGACCAGGGCGACGATCCTCGCTTGAGCTCTCGTCCTCGTCAAGAATGACAGTACCGCCCCTATCAGGGGCACTGCTATCATTAAGGAGATGGCGTTCGAGATCATAAGGACACCTCCATCCCGATCTTGACCAAGATCACGAGAACAACCACTCCCAAGACGAGGGCCGTTATGTAGTTCTCGATGATTCCTGTCTGAACTTTCCTGAGGTTTCCACCGAAGGCGAGCGTCACCTCGCTAATCTTGTTGAGCACTCCGTCCACTATCTTGATATCGATCATATTGGCGATCAAAGACAGCCCGTAGACCACCGTCTCGGCGAACCAAGCGGTGAATATCTCGTGCTGGTAGTATCTCTTGAGCAGCAGGCCACGAATCGGATCTCTCTCGCCCACGTACTTCCTGACATCCAGCTTCTTCCACCTGGAGTAGAAGAGCAAGGCAAGGAATATGCCGCCGACGCCTACTACTATCGGCAGTATCTTGATTATGAAGGGCTCCTCAACCGCTTCCTCGCCACCGTGTTCAGCCTCGCCCCCATGCCCTTCGGCATGAGCCACGGCGTGGCCGCCCACCAAGGCGAGCTCTTCGAAGTCGACTCCATAATGCTCGAAGTTGTTGCCTACCGCATCGTAGAAGCCGGACTGAGCGAAGACGCCAAATCCCAGGGCGAATACGGCCAGGATCATCAGAGGCACCAGCATTACCCAGGGCGACTCGTGCTTGTGGTAGTCGGATCTAGGCTCCCCGTCGAAGGCTACAAACCACATCCTGAATGTATAGAATGCGGTCATCAGCGCTGCGACTATCCCGAATATGTAGGGAAGCCACTGATGGCTGATGGCACCGTACTCGTAGGCGACGACGAGGATCTCGTCCTTGCTGAAGAAGCCCGTCGTCAAGGGGAACCCGGCAAGGGCCAGGCCGCCTGCGAGCATCGTGAGCATCGTCCACTTCATGTACCGGCCCACGCCGCCCATCTCTCGCATATCGTTTGTGCCGACTCCGTGAATCACGCTTCCGGCACAGAGGAATAGAAGGGCCTTGAAGAACGAGTGGGCGATCAGATGGAACATGCCAACGGCGACAGCGAAGGCTCCGAGAATTGACCCAGTCCCGATAGCCATCATCATGTAGCCGAGCTGGGATACCGTTGAGAATGCCAAGACTCGCTTAATATCGAAGGACGTTAACCCCATCGTAGCGGCGTAGAAGGCAGTGAATCCTCCAACGTAGACTACAGCCAGAAGGCCGTAGGGTGCCGCGTAGAACAAGGGGAACATCCTCGCAACCAGATAGACTCCGGCGGTAACCATCGTTGCCGCATGTATCATGGCCGAGACCGTTGTGGGGCCTTCCATCGCGTCGGGAAGCCAGACGTCCAACGGGAACTGACCTGACTTGCCGACCGCGCCTCCCAGGAAGAGCAAGGCAATGATGGTGAGCTGGCCTGGATCGATAAGTGCCAGGCTCTCGTAGATCACCGGGAACTGGAGAAGGTACTCGCCGGGAGCCAGGTTCAGGTTAAGGCTTGCCATGTTGTTGTACAGCACCACTATCGCTGCCAAGAACATCACATCGCCAACCCTCGTCGTCAGGAAAGCCTTCTTCGCCGCAGAGGCTGCGGAGGGCTTCCGATACCAGAAGCCGATCAAGAGATACGAACACAAGCCCACTAGCTCCCAGAATATGAAGAGCTGGAGTATGTTGTCCGAGAATACGAGGCCCAACATGGCAGCTGTGAAGAGGCCGGCCTCGGCGAAGTACCTGGCCAAGCCCGGATCTCCGTCCATGTATCCAAGGGCGTAGGTGTGAATCAGCGTACAGACGAAGGTCACCATCAATAACATGACCAGGGCCAGTGGATCTATCAATATGCCCACGTTCAGCGTGGCGAACCAGTGCATTGACTGGTGGAGGACCTCCCCGGGGAAGATCTCCGTGAAGATTCCCGCAGATATGATAAACCCGGCAAAGGTGGCCAGTATGGTGATGAACCCTCCGCCCTTTGGCAGATGCCAGCCAAGGAAGATCGTGAGGACGAATGCCAGAACAGGCAATCCTACGATCAGATAAGCGTAATCAGAGTACGTCGTCACCACCTCATCGTGTTAATTTTATCCAGGTCGATGGTTCCATACAGCCTGTAAAGGGCAATCAGTATGGCGAACCCGACGCCTGCTTCCGCTGCTGCCAGCGCTATGGAGAACAGGGCGAATACCTGTCCATTCACATTGGGCTGGTAGGCCGAGAATGCCACCAGGTTGATGTTTGCGCTGTTGAGCAAGAGCTCTATGCACATCATCAGCTTGATACCGTTTCGCTGCGTAAATGTGCCATATAGGCCGATCGTGAACATGGACGCAGCTAGCAGTATGTATAGCTCCAGTGGGATCATCTGTAAGTCTCCCTCCTAGTCATCTCTCATCCCTCCTTCAGGCGGCGTCCTTCCTGGCGATATATATCGCCCCTACTAGAGCTGCCGTCAGCACCAAAGCCAGCACCTCGAAGGGGAAGACGTATTCTGTGAATATCTCCGTTCCTATATCACCTATGCCGCTCTCAGGCACCCTCAACCCTTCCCTAGGCTCGAAGCTGTACTGCGGCTTCTCAACTCCCTGCCCCCATGGTGTAACCGAGAGGGAGGCGAAGACCACCGCCAGAAAGGCTAGGGCCAGGATAATGTTCCTAAATCTCACCATGGGATTCCTCCATTATCGTCTTCCTGGTGAGCATTACCGCGAATAGAAGCAGGACGCCCACCGCACCGATATATACCAACACCTGAGCCACGCCGACGAAGGTGGCGTTCAGGGAGATGTAAAGTGCGGCCACTCCGGCAAAGCTTCCCAGCAGATAAAGGGCGCTGTGAACCACGTTCTTGGAGTAGACCATCAGCACAGATAGCCCCAATATCACCAGCCCAAGCACCTTGAAGACCAATAGCTCAATGATGAAGCCGAGGTCCAGGGCTACGATCTTATCCAGTACCACCTTGCTCCAAGGCGATAGGAATATCACAAGTCCCAGGGCGGCAAAGATGACCCCCAGGGCCAACACCAGCACGAACAGCTGGAATAAATATCTGACATATTTCAGGTTGGAAGCGACCATCAGGACTCACCTCCTGCCTCTTCCTTCTTTTTCTTGGCGCCGGCAGGTTTTTTATCTCCGGCCTTGGCCTTGGCGGCGGCGGCTTTCTTTTTCTCCGCTGCCAGCCTCTTGGCTTCCTCCTCCAGGGCGGCGACCTCCTGGGGGGTATGCCTCTTGACCGAGATCTTGTCGGGCCCCAGGATTAGATCATCGCGATCCCAGCCGGCCATGACTACGTTCTTGCCCATCTTGAGGCATGAGACGGGACACTCGTCAACGCAGAGCCCGCAAAACATGCATCGTCCAAAGTCGATGGATGGAAAGACCATCTTCTTATTCTTCAGGGGATTCCCATACTTGAAGGGGACCATCTCGATGCAGTTGTTGGGGCATATCCTGGCACAAGAGCCGCAGCCGATGCAGACGGTGGCATCCAGCTCGTGGATCCCCCTCTCGTTTGCCGGGAGCTCCATCATGAACTCTGGAAATGTCCTCGTGACCTCCACGTCCTTGAACGCGGTCTTGAAGGTCATCTTGTAGCCCTTGAGTATGTTTAGCACCTTTAGCACCATACTATTACCACCTCATGCGAAGTACAGCCCCACTACAACTGCCCAGGCCAGGTTCACGATGGATAAGGGAAGCATCCACTTCCACCCAAGATCGGTTACCTGGTCTATCCTGTACCTCAGAAGCGATCCCCTGGTCCAGATGAGGAAGACGAGCACGATCAGCACCTTCATGAAGAACCAGATCATGGGCGCGATCGGCGTGAGGAAGGGAATGTTGGGCCCGTTCCATCCGCCCAGGAAGAGAAGAACCAGCATGATGGATCCGAGGAACATGCAGATGTACTCCTGGAAGTATAGCAATCCCCACCTGATGCCACCGTACTCGGTGGTGTACCCGGCGATGATCTCCTCTTCGGCCTCGGACTGATCGAATGGGATCCTTCCAAGATCGGTGATCAGTGCAACGGTGAACACTACGAAGCCCAGGGGCTGGGCGAAGGCATACCACAGTGTCTGGCTCTGGACTATCTCCACGAGGTTCAGGCTGTGCGCCATTATGGCCACGCTTATCACGCATACGCCCATCGGAACCTCGTAAGCGATCATCCGCGCCATGCCCCTGAATGCCCCCATAAGGGAGTACTTGTTGTTGGAGCTAAACCCTGCCATGAAGACGGAGATGGTCATTACGGAAAGCGCTGCCTCCACGTAGAGGGCGCTCAGATCCATATTGGCCACCACCAGGGGATACTGCTTGCCCCCGATATTCACGGCTCCGAAGGGGAGCGCCGCGGCGACCAACATGGTGGTCATCGATGCCACTATCGGCGCCCATACATAGATCGGCTTATCCGCATCCCTTGGAATGCTGTCCTCCTTTGTGAAGAGCTTGATTGCGTCGGCCACCAGCTGTAAGACGCCCCAGCGGGAGCCCACGCGGTTAGGACCATATCTGGCCTGGATATCGCCGAGGACCTTTCTCTCCAGCCAGACCACGTACATGGCCACGATATTGATCACTGCGGAGATGACGGCCGCTCCAATCAGCCCGATGATCAATGCATATATGCGAGGCTCTGAGGCAGCCCAGCTGCTGATCGCCTCAATTATTGCCGATAATTCCAATTCCAATACCCCCTCTACCGGTCCACCTCACTGGTGCATGCATCCATGCTGCCGGCGATTGCCACGACGTCGGCCAGATAAACTCCCTCCAAGAGGGGCGTGAATGTCTGGAATGTGGCGTAGAACGGACCCCTGACCTTCACCCGATAGGGCTTGGCCGAGCCGTCGCTGACCACATAGAAGCCCATCTCTCCCCTGGGATCCTCTGTGCGGTAGTACGCCTCTCCAGGCTCCGGCTTTATCTTCTTCGGCAGCTTCTCCTGGACCGGCCCCTCGGGAATCTGGTCCAGACATTGCTCTATGATGTAGACGCTCTCCAAGATCTCGTCCAGGCGCACATCCACCCTGGCCGCGGAATCGCCCTCCTTCCTGCTTATGACCTTGAAGTCCAGGTCGGGATATGCGAGGATGGGGTCCTCCCGTCTCATGTCGTAGGGAGTATCGGATGCCCGAAGCGGCGGACCGCACAAGCCCAGATCGCGAGCGTCCTGGGGCGAGATCACGCCAATTCCATCCATCCTCTTGCGATAGATGGGATCGGCTGCTATGAGGTCCTTGTACTCCATGGTCTTCTCACGCACCATCTTCATCACTTTTCGGGCCTGCTCAGCGAATCCGTCAGGCAGGTCGTTTCTTACGCCGCCGAAGCGAACGAAGGTGTGTGTGATCCTCGCACCGGTGATGCTCTCCAGAAGGGAGATCACAGCCTCACGGTCTATTATCATGTACTGGAACGGCGAGTAGGTGGCGCTGCCGAGCAGAGTCAGGAACTCCCCCGTCCCCAGCAGATGGCTCTGAATCCTCGATAGCTCTGCGGCTATCACCCGTATGTACTGAGCCCTCTCCGGTGGGGTTACCCCGAGCAGCCTCTCCACCGCACCGCAGTAAGCCTCGTTGTTGGAGATCGAGGCCAGATAGCACATCCGATCTGTGTAGACGATTCCCTGCAGATAGGTGCGGTTCTCCATGATCTTCTCGATGCCCTTGTGGATGTAGCCCACATCCAAGAAGGCCTTCTTGATCCGCTCACCATCTACTAGGACGTCGAGGAGGAACGGCCCGGGCACTATCGCGTGTTGTGGCCCTAGGTGAAGTATCATCTCCGACTCGGACTCGATATGGGCTTCCTCCCTCTCCCTGAATGTGGGGTACTCGATCCTCTGAGGGATCTGTCCCAAGTCAACTTGCTCGTCGGTAAGCCCAATCCTGTATGAGGTTAGGCCGGATGCGTCTATGCGCTCCAACGTCCTCTTACCCGTTGTCGTATCAGGATAGCCCTTGAAGTCCTTCCTCCAGGGCCAGGCCCCAACCAGATCGTCGCCCAAGAGCAAAGGATAGAGCTCTGGATGTCCCTCGAAGTTGATGCCGAACATCTCCCAGCTCTCCCTCTCGTACCAGTTGGCGTTCCAGAAGAGGGGAACCAGGCTCGGCACCGAGGGGGCATCCCTCGGGGTCTTGACCTTGACCATGACCACTATATTGTGGTTGGCGTAGCTCGTCATGATCTCGACGACTTCCATCTGGTTGTCGGCCATCAGGTCGACGCCCGCCGACCCGGAGTAGTGATCGAAACCCTGCTTATCCCTGAGGAACTTGGCGATCTCCAGGAGCTTCTTTTGGTCCACTGTGACCCAAAGCCGGCTATCCGACTCCACCCTCGACTCCTGGATGGATCCTGGAAATGCCGACTGGAGGGCGCTCAAAACGTCGCTTGTGGAAGGCATTGATAGATCCTCCTTAGTAGCCTCGCTTGTCTTTGCGTTGCTTTATCTTTTCCTGCAGCTCCACGAATCCCTTGATGAACTGCTCCGGCCGGGGTGGACACCCGGGCACGAAGACATCTATCGGGAAGTAATCGCCGGTATTCTGGATTATGTTGTATGAGTCGAAGAAGGGACCGCCTGAGATCGCGCACTCCCCGATTGCCAGGCACCACTTGGGCTCTAGCATCTGCTCCCAAAGGTTCTTGATGGCAGGCAGGTACTTCCTGGTGATGTAACCGCTGATGATCATCACATCAGCCTGCCTTGGGGTGGCTCTGGGGATTATGCCGAAGCGGTCACAATCGTAGTGGGGACAGCCAAAGACCAGCATCTCAACGCCGCAACAGCCCATGGGCTGCATCAGGAACCAAAGGGAGTTCTTGCGGCCCCAGTTCAAGACGTTCTTTATCGGCCCCATCTCGATGATCTGATGGATCTTTTCCGTCGTTGTGAACCATACGTCGCTCAGAGGCCTGCCGTATATGGTCCACTTCTCCAGCTCATCGTCAACGACCGCTGGTATGGGAATCACATCGCTTATACCCAACGCAACGCCTCCTTTTTAATGGCATATGCCAGTCCTATCAGCAGCACCGCGATGAACATGAGCATCTCGAAGACGGCTATGTTCATGATGCCGAAGACCATATATCTCTGCATAAACTCAGAAGCGTATACGTAGATCCAGGGATAAAGGAACAAGACCTCAACATCGAATATCACAAAGACGATGGCGAAGAGGTAGTACTGCACATTGAACTGAATCCTCGCATCCCTTATGGGGACGAGACCACCCTCGTAGGTGGACAGCTTACGACGATTAGGCTTCAGAGGCGATATGATCTTCACGGCGGCTAACGCAGCTATGGGCACAATGGCGCCCATTATCAAAAACATAATAAGCGGAATATAATAGTCCACTGGTAACGGCTCGCTAGTCATGGTTTCCTCCGTAAAAGCTAAACACAAGGCATGGTATAAAAGGTTTATGAAAACGCGTTACGATGGTTCCTTGAGCTGGTTTTTCGGATATAATCCGGCGAGGAGGTGATCGATTGGCCGATGCCGTGCGACAGATGGATATCGAGCCAGGGATGAGCGTGGAAGTCCTCGTAGAGAGGATGGGAGGATGCGGCTTTGGTGCAAGGCGCCTTGCCCTGGCGGTGGACATATACGAGGAGATGCTATCTAGCAGGTGCACCAAGTTCCTCACCCTATCCGGAGCGCTCGTCCCTGCCGGGATGAGGGAGATCGTCTCCGGGCTCATTAGGAGGGGTCATGTGGACGTGCTCGTAACAACCGGGGCAAACCTCGTCCATGACATCATCGAAACCGTCGGCCCCCATCTCTTGGGAAATCCCGATGCGGAGGACAGCTGCTTGCGGGAGGAGGGCTTAAGCCGGATCTACGATGTCTACATATCCGACGACCAGTTCATCAAGTTCGAGGAGATCATGCAGGCCGCGCTTCCCGACCGCGCCGAGCCCATATCCGGCCCTGATCTATTGAGATGCTTGGGACCGACAATCGACGACAGAAGATCAATCCTCAGGTCCGCCTACGATATGGGAGTCCCCATATTCTGCCCGGCGCTTGCCGACTCCATGATAGGGCTGCAGGCATGGCTGCATCGGCAGACCAAGAAGCTCCGCCTGGACCCCCTGGCTGAGCTGAATGAGCTAATCGACATATGCTACGAATCGGAACGCTCAGGGATCGTGATACTTGGAGGCGGAGTGCCCAAGAACTTCTGCCTTCAGGCGATGCTCGTCACCCCCCGGAGCTATGAGCTCGCAATCCAGCTCACCACCGATCATCCTGAGGCAGGCGGGCTCTCGGGTGCCACCCTCTCGGAGGCCGTCTCCTGGGGAAAGATCGCACCGAGTGCCCGCTTCGTGACGGTCTATGGTGACGCCACGATCAACCTCCCCATCCTCGTTTCCGCAACGCTAAGCCGCTTGGCGAACTCGAACCATGGGGGAGGTCCGGCCAATAACTGCGGGGGGCGGTAAGATAGGGGAGATCGTTGTAGGAATCACCGGGGCCTCGGGCGTAATTTACGGCATACGCTTGCTACAGGTGCTGAGGGAGAGGGGATGCATCACGCACCTCATCATCTCCAGCGCCGCCAAGCGGATCATCGGGCTGGAGACCGAGTGGGCGGTCGATGAGGTCCTCGGCCTTGCGAGCCGGGCTTACGAGCAAAGCGACCTCGCGGCATCAATAGCGAGCGGATCCTACCCCATCCATGCGATGGTGGTTGCCCCGTGCAGCATGAAGACCCTGGCCGCTATCGCCTGCGGCATATCGGATGGCCTCGTTGCCCGCAGCGCCGATGTCTGCCTCAAGGAAAGGAGAAGGCTCGTGCTCGTAACGCGCGAGATGCCACTAAGCCTTGTGCACCTGAGGAATATGGTTGCCGTGACCGAAGCGGGAGGGGTGATCATGCCCGCGTCCCCCAGCTTCTACACGTTGCCCCGAGGGCTCGATGACCTGATAGACCTGGTCGTCGGAAGGGCGCTCGACCTCCTCGGGATAGAGCATAGGCTCCATCCGCGCTGGGGAGTTGATGTGGAATGTACCCAATCCGAAAAGCCTTGTGATATATGAGATGCCTTATAATATTTGTATGATAAGGCGGATGCAACAAACGACGGATCCATCGACTTCGGTCGGGGGAGGCATCAGCGGAAACTCTTATAATGATGGTTGTTAAGCCTTATGTCAGGTGAATTGGATGAAGTGTCAGCTATGCGGGGTGGATAAGGAGATATTTCCGGTGAAGGCAACCCAGGCGACCATTCACGGTCCGAAGCAGACCACCTTTTATATTTGCCAGGAGTGTCTGGAACTCAGCCACCAGGCCTATCTGGACAAGGAGTTCCTGCTGGTCAAGGGAGGAACAGGCGGCAAGGGCCATTGATTGAGTGGTCGAATAGATGCCGAAATGCTCCATGCCATGCGGCCTTCAACATGACGCGATTAGGCCGAGGTCTGCTCCGTCGGCCCCTTTGGATGGGGCGCATCTCCCCCCGGCGGCCATCGCCGATTACATTCTAAGGGTGATCAGAGCGCTATGGCCGTACCCTGTAAAGACATCCCGGATAGGCTTAAGTAGAATCTATTTGAGATTTTGTATTGTAGATGTTCGAATTAAGGATCAGCGAGGCGTGATAAATTGGCACCTTTTATCGAGATAAAGGATCTGACCGTCCGGTTCGGCCAAGTAGAGGCCCTGCGTAATCTGAATCTGACGATAGATGAGGGCGAGTCCCTTGGCATCTTAGGCAGGAGCGCCTCGGGAAAGAGCGTGCTGATGCACGTCCTCCGAGGCACGGAGTCCTATCAGGATATTAGCGGCAGTGTGATCTACCACGTAGGCCGATGTCCCAAATGCGGGCGGGTCGAACCCCCGAGCCACAGAGGCCAGAAATGCACCTGTGGAGGAGTGCTCGAGCCCCAGGACGTGGACTTCGTCGCGCTCGAGGTCAACGACAAGATGCGCAGGGATGTGGCCAAACGGTTAGCGATCATGCTTCAGAGGACTTTCGCCCTCTACGGGGACGAGCGCGTCATCGTCAACGTTATGAGAGCCGTCGAGGACACCGGCGGGAGCATCAGCGTGCATACGGCAGCCGACCTTCTCGACGAGGTCAACCTCTCACATCGGATGATGCACGTAGCTAGGGAGCTGAGCGGTGGGGAGAAGCAGAGGGTCGTGCTGGCCCGGCAACTGGCCAAGTCACCCATGCTCCTCCTGGCAGATGAGCCCACCGGCACTCTGGATCCCGTAACAGCCGCCCTCGTTCACGACAGCATCAGGCACGCTGTGAACGACTTCAAGATGACCCTCATCATCACCAGCCACTGGGAGGATGTCATGATTGACCTCGCCGATAGGGCGATCCTCCTGGACCATGGTGCGATCATGGTAGATGGCAAGCCAAAGGACGTTGCCGCTAAGTTCATCTCCATGGCTGGGGTGCTGGCGAAGAGGGAGAAGACCGAGGTGGGAGAGACGATGATCCGAGTCAGGGATCTCTCCAAGAGGTACATCAGCATCGACAGAGGCGTGGTCAAGGCAGTCGACCAGGTCTCCTTCGAGGTGATGGAAGGCGAGATATTCGGCCTCGTGGGAGTTAGCGGGGGGGGCAAGACGACCCTATCGAGGCTGATCTCCGGACTGATAACGCCCACAAACGGAGCTGCTTGGGTGAGGATTGGCGACGATTGGGTGGATATGACGCTCCTTGGGTCTGAGGGGCGCGGTCGGGCCACCAAGTACATCGGCGTTCTCCACCAGGAGTACACGCTATACCCGTCCCGCAGCATCATCGATAACCTGACAGATGCGATTGGCCTCTCGCTTCCAGCCGAACTCGGCGAGAGGAAAGCCATCCACACGCTGACAACCGCGGGCTTCACCGAGGAGGAGGCCGAGGCCATCCTCGAGAAGAACCCCGACGAGCTGAGCGAGGGGGAGAGGCACCGCGTTGCCATGGCCCAGGTGCTCATAAAGGAGCCACGCATAGTTGTCCTGGACGAGCCTACGGGAACCATGGATACCATCACCAAGATTGAGGTCACGAAGTCCATTCTAAACGCCAGGAAGGAGCTGGGAGAGACGTTCATCATAGTCAGCCACGACATGGACTTCGTCAAGAACGTCTGCGATAGGGCGCTCCTCATTCGTGACGGCCGGGCGATCAGCATCGGTGTCCCTGACGATGTCCTGGGCCTGATAACTGAAGAGGAAGAGCAACAGATGATGGGGAGTTGATTTGAAGGTAACTGTCGACGAAGAGGAGTGTCTCCTCCCCGATGGAGCCACCCTGGGAGATGCCTTGAAGGCGGCCGGGGTGGATCCACATGCGGGATCCGTGATCGGAGTGGTGGTGGGCCGAGGCGAAAAGGCCAAGGAGACCAATTCCTATTGGCTGGAGACTACCAAGGGGAAGATGAGGATCGAGCTGATCGAAGGAGGCCTGGAGGAGGCCTGGCACGAATGCGTCGGCTCGATCGGCGGCTCGAGCGCCCTCTGGTCCTCACAAGATGCCGTCTCCTTCGGAACCTTTCCCACGGGAATCGCGCCGAGCAGGGCTGCCCATGAATATAACCGCTGGGAGGTGGTCCTCGGAACGAGCGGCTTCGAGGCCGATCGGTCCCAGCTCATCATCATCCTTCGAAGGCATTCAGCAGCTTACGGAGCCCCGGAAGGGAGGGGCGTATTTGCCCGGGTTGTGGGAGGCAAGAGCACTATAGACCGGCTCGATGAGGGAGACCGCATCCTTGGGGTCGAGCCGATCGTGGAGTGGGAGGATCTAACCGACAAGATGGTCACCCAGGACAGATCGATTCCGCTCTCCGAGGGGATGGAGATATTCACCAGGGTGTGGGTGGACCTGATCGATGAGGCCCCACATGGGGCAGAGTTCTTCCTGGCCTCCGCGATGTCCGGCACCTTCGTTGTGGCTGCCCTATCGAGTTCCTATATTGCATCCGATCTTCTTCTGGGCGAGCCCATAGAGTTCGAGCATCGGGAGCCTCGGCTGGAGGGATCGGTCTCCATAAGGACGAAGGGTCGCGGCCTCGGAAGGATCTTCGTATACAAGGCCGATCGCACATCGCATCCCAGCCATTCAGTCGTTGGCCGTGTGCAGAAGGGGATGGACCTGGTGAAGCTCATAGAGCCAGGTCAGACAATCTCGATTACCGTCAGGCCTGAGAGGATCATGCTGATGGGAAGGCTGCTTTCGGAGGCGAGGGCGACCTTGGAGGACCGAGGGATAGTGGCAGATATCGAGGGCTTCCAGGGGGATGGTGCCATGGTCATCGGCCAGGATCCTAAGACTACGTTGGAGATACTCGCCAAGGGACGGGTTAGTCTGAAGGCGATAGAGGCTGATCGGCTTGTCGCGATAGAGCTCTTCGACGACCTGGCACCGAAGACACTGGACTACTTCCGCCACGTCGTGGGGCTCAAGGAGAGGCCGGTTGGGCCTCTGCCCGTCTTCTTCGTATACGAGAACACCGTCCTCTTCCAGCCGGCCGTGAATGCCAGAAGGTACAAAGAGCTGCTTCCCGAGAACAAGCCAACCGAACCGGTACCTGCTGGCATGATCGCTGTGAGCAATCAGGTGGCGAAGAAGATAGGCCTGGTTGGCGTTAAGATGGTTGAGGACCGGCGCTTTGGCCCTTCGGGCGAGAAGTTCGAGGCCACCAACATAATAGGGCGGGTACTGGACTTAGAGAAGCTGAAGGCGGCAAAGGAGGGCGATACCATCTACGTCCTGGAGGTGAAGTAGGTGAGGGTCACGAAGTACATATTGACATCCTCGGAGTCGGATATCCTCCCAGCTGATATCGCCTTGAAGATCTATGGCTCCCGTTACAAGGTCAACGTCAAGGAGGCCTGTTTCGGGGTGATCGTCGATGGAGAGGAGGAGGAGATAGACAGCCTCGTGGCTGAGATCAGGGCACTCGACCCTTACGGCATCTTCATCAAGGACAGAGGCTTTCCCCCGGGAGATCCCCGTCGCTGCAGAGGACATCGGGGCGGGGGCCCTAGGCCCGGCTTCTTCATGATGGAATGCGAGGCAAAGACGCTCCCCTTGATATCAAGGGCGCTCGCCTGCGAGGCCCGAGGGGAGACGATGCCTCCGGCTGCAGCCGAAGAGAGGCCCCTGAAGTTGGAACGGCTTAAAGAGTTGATTAAAGACGAATTTTCCTGAGGCAAATCCAATGGTCAAAGTCATTGTTTATCCTCCAACAAGCATGATCCTCTCCGACCTGGTGGAGAGGATGGGGCATGAGGCGCTGGTTCTCTCCAAGGAGATGAGAAAGTTGGTCACCTCAGCCAGCTTGGAGTCGCCCCCCTTGAACATCACACCAGAGGACCCAAAGAAAGGGCTCAAGTACGCCGCAGTCGACGTCCCCTCGGGCATCCGAGGTAGGATGTCCCTGCTTGGACCCATGATAGACGAGGCCGAGGCGGCCCTGGTTGTGAACGACGAGAACTGCCTAGTAGGTTGCACCGGTTGTGCGCGAACCAACGAGCTCGTCCGGCTGCTGATAAAGACGAAGGGCATCCCCTACTTGGAGCTAAAATACCCGCGAGACGACGGTCAAGCCCGGCATTTCGTGCATCAGATAAGGACATTCCTGGAGGGATTGAGCTGATCAGGATTGCTCAGCTATCCTGCGGGGCGGAGTATAGCGGGATCCAGCCGGAGCTCGAGAAGGCCGCAGCGGCGGTAGGAGCCAGTCTGGTCCATATCGAGGTCTCCTTGGAGGATGTGATGGATGTCGAGCAAAGGTTCGGCGTCTCAGTGCCTAGCGGCGATCTGAACCTTGCAATGGCGAGGGCGACCCGCCTTGCGGAGAACCCGGATCTGGCCGATGCAGTCTTCGTCGCCACCTGCTTTCGATGCGCCGAGGGAGCCATAATCCGCGGGGAGATCAGGCGCTACATCCACGAGAAGACCCGCCTTCCCGTCCTCAGCTACTCCTACACGGAGAGGACGACCGCGGAGACGCTGCTCACGAGGATGGAGGCGCTCGTCACAACCGCCCGTCTAAAGGGCCTCCTCGCGAGGGAGAGGCAGACCGGCCTCACCGCGGGGATCGACTCAGGCTCGACCACCACAAAGGCGGTCGTGATGAGGGATAACTCGGTCATCGGCACCGGTTGGGTCCCCACGACCGATGTGATCAAGAGCGCAGAGCAAGCCTTCTCGGACGCCCTTGAAGAGGCCGGGGTTAAGGCGGAGGAGGTGGAGGGACTCGGCGTCACAGGCTACGGGCGGTTCCTCGTAGGTAAGCACTTCAATGCGCGGCTGATCCAGGAGGAGATCACCGTCAACTCCAAAGGGGCAGTCTTCCTCGCAGGCTCCCAGAAAGGACCTGCCACAGTGATCGATATCGGCGGCATGGATAACAAGGCGATCTCAGTCCAGGACGGAATCCCTGGAAGCTTCACAATGGGCGGCATCTGCGCCGGTGCGTCAGGACGGTTCTTGGAATTGACCGCTCGCCGGCTCGGGGTGGATATCAAGGAGCTGGGAAAGCTGGCGCTTAAAGGGGATTATAAGACCGTCCCCATGAACAGCTACTGCATAGTCTTTGGAACCCAGAGCCTGGTAAACAGCCTCTCCAAGGGCAGCCGGCCGGAGGATGTGGCGATGGCCGCCTGTCACAGCGTTGCCGAGCAGGTCTTCGAGCAACAGCTTCAGGAGGTGGAGGTGAAGCAGCCAGTGATCATGGTCGGTGGCACATCTCTCATCGAGGGGCTTCCAAAGGCCATGGAACAGCTGCTGGGAATAGAGGTCATAGTGCCGCCATACGCCCAGTTCATAGGCTCGGTAGGGGCGGCCTTGCTGGTCTCCGGGCTGCTGGAGGACTGAGATGGACACGCTGGAGGTGGTCGCGGTCGAGGTGCCGGGAGAGGATTACGGGGCCGAGAAATACAGGGAGATACTGCTGGATATCCTTCAGGACCTGGGCCTCTACAAGTCCATCGGACGGATCTATATATACTCCGATATCAAGAGGCCTTACTTTGCCATATACGGCCTCTTTCGAGGGTCGCTTCCGCCACTGAAGGTTAGGGACATGGGGGATGTGACTCAGGTCGATGGAGGCTACCAGATTCAAGTCGAGGAAGAGCAGCACATGGACGATCTGCTCAAGGTGCTCTGGGCTAAGTATGGCCGCGAGGGAGTCGATCAGCCGGACCGAGATATCCTCATAGTGGCGACGGAGAGCTCTCCCGAGGACCTCGTGGTGACGGATATAGAGGTGGAATTCAGGCAAGACCTCGTCGATGCCCTGGGGAGGATAACCCCAGAGGGATTTCGAAACCGCAGGAACGAGATGAACGAAGAGGGCTTCTTCTTCCTGGCCTCCGAGGAGACGATAGTGCCCAAGCTCATCGATGAAGCCAAGGAGCAAATAAGGAGGATGGCGGATGCTTGAGCCGGTGATGTTCAAAGGCGGGGTCTACAAGCACGACCTGGTGCTGGAGCTGGTGGAGGATCTGGGCGGTTACGTGTTGCAGAGGAACGTGACACAGGCCGAGATCATACTGCTCCTCCTCATCCCATCGAATGATATGACGACCCTGGAATCGCTCGTAAAGGAGCTTCGCGGAGAGCTTACACGCGCCCCACTTGCCGGGACCGAGGTTGCCGTGGTAACTCCAACCCTTGCAATTCACCATCTCCCTCACGTAGCCTGCGACGTGGCCGAGTATCTGCGCCGATTCGGGACCAAGAGCAATATGATCGGCATGGCGAGAGGTGTCGGAAAGAAGATCGCCCAGATAAACGAGTTCGAGATGGACCTCATCAACGAGCATGATGCAGCGGTATTTCTCTTCGGCAACTTCATTGACTGCATACTGGGAAAGGAGAAGCTCTATCGCAACATCGAGGTGCCCGTAATTGTCACCGGCGGCCCCGAGATACCGAAGGAGGATCTCCCATACGCATTCGAGTACGTCTCGACTGTGGGCCGACAGGCTCACCGCTCTCGCAAGGCCTCGGAGATTGCAAGCCTCGATAAGATCGTAGCAGCCGTTGGCCGGGCGCTCGACGGCATGAGGAAGGAGATTGAGATGGATCCATTGACGACCTCTCCCCCCAGGGTGATGAATGCTGTGAGAGAGCAGATACCGGATATCGAGCGTTCGTTCTCCCCGCTTCCAATCGCCCTCAACCTGAACGGATGCCGGATCAAGCTTCCTTATGACGAGTACAGCCGAGAGGTTGAGAAGATCGCATTCGATGAGGGTGTGACGCTCGCGGAGATCGCAAGGATCACTCCCTCCAAGATGAAGAACTATATAGTGGTCCGGATATTGCCCATGTCGGAGACGGGGTTCGTCTTCTAAGGACCACCTCTCTCCGGAGGAACGATGTCGCTTGAGGACGATATGGAGCGGATCCTGGATAAGGGAGTAGAGAAGTCGGCCGAGGACATGATCAAGGTTGTGGAGGAGGCATACGGGGAGGTCCCATACATCTTCAACTACATGAAGAAGAATCCCGAGCTTCTCGTAACCAAGATGCTGCAGAACAGCGCCATATTGCGAAGCGCAAAAAGCTTGGATATGAGGACTGTTGAGCTCATCTCCATCGGCATCGCCGCTGCCATTCGCTGCAACCACTGTCTGGAGATGCATATCCGTATTGCTTCCCGGATTGGCATCACAGATGAGGAGATAGCTGCTGTTTTATTTATTGCTGGGAATATGGTCAATGCGAGCGTCCTTGCAGCTGCCACGAGAGAGCTCGACGATAAGCTGGAAGAATGCAAGATCTGCCGCATTGAAAATGGAGCATGCGAGATCGACGAGGTAGGGAATGGCGAAGGCCCATAAGGGCGCTGAAGGGCTCCTCCAGGCCATGCCTCAGAACCAAACCTTTCCGGCCCATCCGTCAAGAGGCGATGCTTCGGGAGATATGATCCAGGTGGGCTTGCCCTTGATCCGGAGCCATTTGCGCCGCATCAGAGAGCCTCAAGCAAACGGCGGGTGGAAGCTGCGACCTCCATGAACTGCGATGTTCCCGGCAGAAGGATCGTCCTTACGAGCGACGAGACCATGATGTCCACATATCACGGCGGGGTTCTGCTGGGCTTCGTCTCCACCCTCCCAAGCGCGGTCATGCCGCGCTCGATCTTCAAGGGGCTCTTTGCGCCCCCAGTTCCCGCCGGGCCGGACGGCCAGGCAATCCTTGCGCCTTGCGGCATGCGAAAGGTGGAGGCTTCCCTCCTGGAAGCCGGCTTCTCCAGAGAGGAAGTGATGGTGGCACACCCGGCCCATCTGGAGAAGGCGATAGGGCCAAAGACCGAGGTCGTGGGGATTACCCATGACGATCCACTCGGCAAGATCGCTCTAAGGGAGATCGAGGAGATCATCGACCGCGGACCACCACACAACCGAACAAGCTTCCTCGCACTCGTCGATCACCCGCTCATCCGCAAGCATCGACCCAAGGTTGTCGTTGGAGGAAACGGCGCATGGGAGCTCCTGGACGAGGATGTGGATGTCGATTACGTATACTTGGGCGAGGGCGAGGCCGACTTTCCCGATATATGCCGCAGGATCTCGCGAGGGGAGGACATACCTCGCGTAATACACGGGTCCTCGGTTGCGGGCGATGAGATCCCAGTGAATCGAGGGGCAACGATTGCCGGGATCGTCGAGATAGGGCGGGGCTGCTGGAGGGGATGCTCGTTCTGCTCTCCTTCCATGCGCACTCTGCGCCATAGGCCTCTGGAGAAGATCCTGGATGACGTGCGGGTCAACCTGGATTCAGGAGCAAGGGATGTCCTCCTGCATTCAGAAGACGTCTTCACATACGGATCTCGAGGCATGAATCTCGATCGAGGGAGGCTTATCGAGCTCTTCTCTCGCGTGAAGGAGCTCTCCCCGGCCACGATTGACGTCTCTCACCTGAGCCTTGCAACCGTTCACGAGGAGATGGATCTCCTGGGCGAGGTCTCGGAGATCGTGGGCGTAGGAGTCGACCAGGGGTACATGTCCGCCTGGATCGGAGTGGAGACTGGAAGCTGCCGCATACTCGATATGCATATGCCGAGAAAGGCGCTTCCGTCGACCTCCGACCGATGGCCGGAGATCGTGCGCGACTGCTACGGCCTCTTCCATGACGAGTCATGGCTGCCTGTCGCAAGCCTCGTCCTCGGCCTTCCGGGCGAGGAGGAGGAGGATGTGGTTCGAACGATCGATCTCGTCGAGTCGCTGATGGGCTACACCGGCCTGATGCTGCCCCTCTTCTTCAGCCCGATGTCAGAGACCCGCCTCGGCGCTGCGAGCGGATTTGGGCGGGATAAGGCCCTTCCCGAGCACTGGGAGCTTGTCGGGACCTGTCTCGAGTACAACCTGCGCCACCTTAAGCAGCTGCACAGCCTGTACCGCGAACGGATGACTGCAGGGCCTGCGATACAGATGGGCCTCTCGGCCATATCGCACCTCTCAAGGCCGCTTTTATCCAAGTACATGAAGAGGATGAAGCGCGGAGAGCCTCCGAACTGAGGGGGGATTGAGGATAGGGCAGGGGCCATACTGCCGCCATCTGTTCTGGAATCTCTCCGATCAAATATACATTTATTTTAGGTAACTGCATACCGACATAGATATAGCTGATATCTGCGCAGACCGATCCAGGATGAAAGCCAGCATCAGAGAGCTTGGACCTGTGAAGGAGGCGGATATCGAATTAAAACCGCTGACCATATTTATTGGCAAGAATAATACAGGTAAGACATGGACGGCCTACCTTATCGCGGCAGCCTTGTCCAGCTTTGGATACGATAAATTCTTGTCGGCATATCACAGAAATTAGTATAATTATAATTATATAGATAATGTTTCAGAGGAAGTAGTCAGTAATGGTTCTGCGGTTCTCGATCTGCAAAGGGTTTTAGACGATTATGGGGCACAGTTTCTAAACGATCTATCCAGCCAGGCTCAAACTTGGTTTGGATCGTTCTTTGGCACTGATGAGTTCTCCTTTGAAGGCCTCAAGATGCAGCTGGATTATGATGATATCATTAAAGAGTGGAGTGAAGCTGTTTATAGTAGAAAGGTATCTTATGGAGTAGCATATATAACACATGGTAGTATGAAGCTAAAGATTATAAAGGAGAATGGAGATCCAATCATAAAATTTTATATCATAGGTCGTGAGAGCGATCTAGATATTTTGCCACCCTATTTTAAAATCGCTGCGGCCGACATCATATTCCAGATCCTTCGTCAATCCTTATGCCCGAGAGTGATATATCTGCCACCTGAGAGAGTCGCATATGCAGCACTGGCCCTGGGCAGCGGCATCTTCGAGGATCGTGTAAGCAGGTACTCTGATATTCGCCTTATGGATTCCTTGCGCTTAGCATATCCAATTAGCGATATGATGGATATGATAAGAGAGATAAGGATGTGGGGCAACATCGATAAGAGGAGAAGGTTCGCGCTTTCGGATCCTGCGATTCAAAAATTTCTCGATGCGGCCGACATCATGAAAATGGATCTATTAAAGGGAGAAATCTTACTCGTTCCTGTGGACAGCGAGATAAAGCATAGCAAGGTAACATATCAGCCGAAAGGAGCAGAAGGGCAGGCGCTAGAGATCCCTGCTGCCTCCTCACTTGTTAAAGCGCTCTCTCCATTTTATCTCTATCTTACTTACATCGCAAGGCCTGGGGATCTCTTAGTGATAGACGAGCCAGAGATGAACCTTCATCCCGAAGCTCAGGCCAGAATTATAGAGCTCCTGTCAATATTGGCGAATGCAGGCATCAAAGTCCTTGTAACGACCCATAGCCCGTACATCGTCGACCATCTTGCAAATCTGATTAAGGCATCCGAACTAGATAATCGGGATAAGGTAGCTCAAAGCTTCTATTTGAAGAGATCTGAGGCTTTTATCGCTCAGGAAAAGGTATCAATCTACCTATTTGAAGAGGGAAAAGCAAAGAACATCCTCTCCGAAGATGGGATGATCGACTGGGGGACCTTTGGAGACGTCTCGGATCGCTTATCCCAGATCTACTTCGAGCTGTAGAGGGGGGAACTGATGCCTTTCAACACCCTGATGGTATACTGCCTGCTTGATACGCTCAGCTTTGGGGAACAAGGCGTCAAGGTAAGCGCTAAACGCCAGAAAGATGAGACGATCTTGTTCTTTCGTATAGATGAAGGTCAGGATTCCCCATTTTGCAGACGCATGAGCTATGAAGGAAAGCTCTGCGATCTCTTGGCATATTATCATAAAAATAATAGTAATGGTGGAAAAATTGAGAGAGTCCTCTGGCTGATCGAACTTAAGAGAGGCAAACGTGGAGACGCTTCTGCGCAGCTTGATGCAACACATGAAATATTAAACGAGAAGTTTAAGGAGATGGGTCTCGATAGAGAGATTACCCTAAAGGGGTACATCAGATCTCATGGTTCGTCCCCACACGATAACTCGGATGATAAAAGGCTAAAAGAGATTTTTGGAAAAGGGAATATAAAAATATCTAGCCATGATGATTTTGATGCGGTTATCCGAGGCAGTTCGAAAATTAAATAGATGCTAAACCTCCCTCGACCGTCTCTCGGGCAGCCGGCTTATCCTCGTCGCTGAAACAGGTCAAGGAGCCATTAGGAGAGCATGGACCACAATCATGAAAGGATTGGGCTGTTCTCGCTTCCCAGGGGATTTTGGCCTCCGGATTTGTCGAGGAGCTTTTGAGAAAGAGGGGCGGGCAGCGGCGGATTGCGGCGATTCCCGGCCTGCGATGGAGGCGGGGGGGGGACGAGCCCGGCCCCTCAGTAGCCATAGGCAGATATTCGAGGCGCCTCAGGGATTTTAGCGCTGACGTTCGGCCAGCCTTTCCCTTCACCACGAGCCGCAGGCATAGCAGTTATTTCGAGGCCAAGCCGCTGGCGTAAGCCGTGTTCCAATGGGGCCATGACCCGAAGGTCATGGTAAGTTTCTGATCGAGGGAGAGGACCCGGAACCGATACGTGGGTTTCAATGGGGCCACGACCCGGAGGTCATGGTAAGTTTGACAAAATGCTAGTGTGGTATGAGGCCGTCGACATGTTTCAATGGGGCCACGACCCGGAGGTCATGGTAAG
>CAZWDT010000025.1:0-13236 GCA_964632755.1 uncultured Methanotrichaceae archaeon | reverse complement strand
GTTTCAATGGGGCCACGACCCGGAGGTCATGGTAAGAGTAAAGCTTTTGCGGCCTTCCCGCATATCGAAAAAAACTCGATTTTCACGCACCTCGTCAACTGTTCGAATAACATTACGAAGTAACCTCCCTTTTGGAGGCATTTTCGCTATGCAGACCCGTTTCACGCGCGATTTTGCCCTATGCGGCGGCTGTTAGCGGTGGGGTTTTTCAGGGGTAGGTGCGTGAAATTTTTTGCCCCTTCTACCACCAATCCCAAAAAAACCGATATCGGCAAGGCGCAGGATCGATGCATGCTGATTCTCTGGCTCCGCCTTCTCGGCGAGAGCTACCCATCCATCCGGGTCCGGATGGCCCTCGACGTCGCCGGAAGGCGCCTATTCTCCCAGAACTATGATGATGAAATGGTTCGTTCCAACTATCTTAACCTTTCCATGAGGAGGATCGCTGCCCGCTTGCCAGCTCCCTGCCCCATCGAGGCCCTTGGCCTGCCTTCGGGAGGCCGCCCTGGGGGCCGTCATCTCGGCTATCTTCCCACGAGGCGATAGGCGCGCCGCTAGCATGCCACCGCCAGGAGAGAAGACGGGACCTGCGAATCGCAGCCGCGGGCGGGCTGTGGAGGCGCAAGCGGCCCGGCCGGGAGGACTTCAGCCAGCGCCCGGCAGGCGGCGGGGGTCGAGGGATCGATGGGGGAGGGCGGCCTGATCTCCCTCATCATTATCTGCTCGGAGCGATTCCCTCCAGTCCCATCACAGCACGCACTCGCTGCAGTCCTTGCATTCGCACTCGATGTTAGTGATCTTCCATTTCAATGCCCAGCGCTTCATATCCTTGATTATATCTACGATCTCCTGGCCGCTTTCCGTCAAGACGTATTCAGTTCTGACGGGAGATAAACTCTCATCGACCTTCTTCTCGATCAGCCCTTCGCAATCGAGCTCTTTTAGCCGCGCAGAGAGGACCTTTGGTGTGATGCCGCCAAGGCACCTTCGAAGCTCCGAGAAGCGCCTAGAGTGGCCCTCCCCCTTGTACAGCTCGAGAAGGATCAAGAGCGTCCACTTCCTCGCGAGGTACTTCACAGTCATATTGACGGTGCATCCTTCCTGCATGATATCCTCGCAGAAACCCTTCATTCTATATACGTTGGTATTATAAGTATACCATGGGCGGCGGCAAACGCCTCGCCCAGGAGCAAAATTATGAAGGTTGCGGTCCTCTACAACGGCGAGTTCGGGATCTCCCTCATCGGGAATCTGATCAACTTCTCGGGCTTTTGCATATCCTGCGGCGACGCTTGCACTCTCTGCAAGTCGGGCAAGTACAGCATGGCCGAGGACCTCGTCTCCATCATAGAGATGCCTGACCCAAAGACCCTCGACGACTTCATCGACGACGTCGGCCCTTACATCCCAGCAGATATCCCCGCAGCAGAGATCGCAATCGTCGTAGGCGTCCATCCCGACATAATCTTCGGGCTTTTGCCCGTCCTCAAGGAGAAGGGGTACAAGGGCATAATCGGAGGATCCGAGAACCCCGCGGATCTTCCCCTGGGGACGAGGCTTCAGCTCGAGGAGGAGGCTTCAAAGCTCGGAATGGAGGCAGCGTTTGCCAAACCATTCTGCGCCCTTCGGCCCGATCCCAAGAAGCCGAACATCTTGGCCTTCATGGAGAAGGCCCACTTCGGCGAGCCTGCAATCGAGATCCTGACACAGAGGAGCCGAAAAGGGAAGAGGACGATCCTTGCCGCAAACGTGATAAGGAGCGCTCCCTGCGGATCGACTTGGTACGTCGCTAAGAGGATGACAGGCCTTGAGACCGATCAAGAGGATCTCAGGGAGAGGATCTCGGAGGCGCATCACGCATACCCATGCACCGCAAGCATGGACCAAGACCTCGAACTCAAGGACACCATCCTCCACAAGGCCGGATACATCATACGCGAGGCCGTGGAGGATGCGATCTCCCGCGCAAGGGAGGTTGAGGCATGGGACTCCAGGGCGGATTAGACCTCCGGTTTGCGGGCAGTGCATGCGCATATATAAATCATTTGAACATCATCATTAATAAGAAGCAACGGAGCTTGAGAAGATGACTAAAGACCTGATGGAAAAGGCGGCAATTCTCCAAAGGGACAAGGAGACCTACGCCATAGCACCCCATATACCAGGCGGGATAATATCCCCGGCCGGACTGAAGAGGATCGCCGAGGTGGCGGAGAAGTACAACGCTGCAGCCTTGAAGATAACCTCGGCCCAGAGGATAGCGATAGTAGGGCTTCTTCCCGAGGATCTGGACGGGGCCTGGGCAGACCTCGATATGAAGCCGGGCGCGGCAATCGGGCTATGTGTGAGAAGCGTCAAGATTTGTCCTGGAACCACCTTCTGCAAGAGGGGGTTGCAGGACTCGATAGGGGTAGGCCTGAAGCTCGACGAGCTGTATCATGGACTAGAGATGCCATCCAAGTTCAAGATCGGAGTCTCGGGCTGTCCGAACTCCTGCGCCGAGCCCGCCGTCAAGGATCTCGGCCTCATGGGCACTGCCAAGGGCTGGACCGTCCTTGTGGGAGGAAACGCGGCCCGAAAGCCGAGGATCGCCCAGAAGCTCGCCGAGGGCCTATCCGACGAGGAGGCCATGGCGCTCGCCGCGAAGGTGATCGGCTACTACAAGGCCAACGCCGAGAAGAAGCGGCTCGGGGAGTTCATAGAGGATATCGGCTTCGAGGCATTTAAAAAGGCCGTCCTCTGAGAGGGGAATGAGGGGGAGATCAAGGCGAGACCATCCCCAGTACTAAAGACCGGGGACTTCGCGCTCTGCCCTCCCCATTCCCGCAAGTTAAATCAAGCAGCTGCGCGGCTGCCGGAGGAGGCCGAGGATCCGGAGCCGATCGACGAGATGGACCTAACTGAGCGATACTAACGAAGAATCGGCCGACGACCCAGACGAAGCCCCAGAGGAGAACGAAGCATGACGTGCAATCGGAACTTTGACTACCTCGCCGACCAGTGGTGCTGCTGGAGATTGGCCGCGCCTCAGGGCAAGGAGGGTCGGCCATGAGGCCGGTACTTGATGGGAGGATGCCATATTCTTAAGGCAGACCTTGACAAAGACCAGCTAGATAACGGTTTGCTTCTTTTTTCCGTACTTGATGGGTACTTGATCCAGGGTATTTTGAGCCTCTCGACTGGGGGGCAAACTGCATGAAGTCTGACACCCGCGAACGAGGCCTCGAACGGCTGATCTGCATGACGCTGACCGGCTCGCCCTGCGATCCCGGCGCCGGACCAGCGCACGAGCGACCTCCGGCGGCGCCGGCTGGATCTGCGGCGCCCCCGAGGACTGCAGCCGCGAGTACTGCGCAGATCTGGCGCAGCTCTCGGCCTTCCTGCAGGAGACGCAAGCGGAGGCCGGCAAGGTCTTGAAAATGCTGCTCAGGATCGTACCCCAGCACAGGCCCGGTCCACAGCCTCGGCGTCTACAGAGTAATCAGCCCCTGGGACGAGGGCACCGACACATATCACTCGGGAGAAGTGGACGAGACAACGGCAGCCGGCGAGCTCTGCTGGATGCAACAACCGTCTTTCGACCCCGTGCCTGTAGCGATCTTCACTTCAGCAACTGCGACGCCGGCATGGGTGGAAGTGGACATCACGTCTCTTGTGCAGCAGTGGCAAGGCGGAGTTACCAACTATGGCCTGGTGGTAAAGACAGCCAATGAGCATCCAACAACGAGCGATCCTGAGGCCAAGTCCGGGTTCTGTACAAGAGAGCATCCAGACCAGGAAAACCGCCCAGTCCTGGAGCTATCGCTTACGCCGGCAACGCCTTTGTCACGATAAGGGACGAAATTGTAATTGACTCAACATTGGGTACCCCACCATATCAGATCTGCTTTGCGGACGCCCTTGATCCCCGGGCCGGCGAGAACCTCGGAGAGATAAGGGAAAGGAGCCAAGCCCTCAGGCACGGCGGTAGGAGCCCAGCACCTTGACCATCGACGATTCCCGGCGTACCTCGTCCAGAGCTGCCTTCACCAGAGGATCGTCCTTATGCCCCTCCAGATCGATGAAGAAGTAATAGTCCCCAAGCCCGAGCCTGCTCGGCCTCGACTCGATCCTCGTCAGGTTGATCTCTTTGAGCGCTTCGAGCATTGAGTAGAGGGCGCCGGGGCGATCCCTCTCCAGATGGACAACCAAGGATGTCTTGTCCCTTCCAGTTGGTGCCGGCCCATCCAGGCCCACGAAGGCGAAGCGAGTCTGGTTGTTTGGGGAGTCCTGGATGTCGCGCTCGAGCACATTGAGGTTGTACCTTGTTGCAGCCTCCTCGCCGGCGATTGCTGCCATCTCCTGGAACTCCTGGGCAAGCTTTGCCGCGTGGCTGGTCGACCCCGTGCTCCTAAGCTCCGCTTTGGGATACTTCCTTCGCAGGTACTGCCTGCACTGGGCAAGGCCCTGTGGATGAGAGAGCACAATCCTGACTTCAGATGGCTCCCCCTTTCCAAGGAGGCAGTGGCGGATGGGCTCGATCGCCTCTCCCACCATCTGCACCTGAGAGCTGATCAGAAGGTCCATGGTAGGCCCAACCCCGCCCTCCAGGCTGTTCTCCAGAGGTACAATTCCGATCTCGGCATCCCCCCCCTCCACAGCGAGGACGATCTCCTCGAAGCCGGGAAGATATAGGGGAGTGCAGCTGGGATAGGACCTCCTCGCCGCCTTCTCGGAGTAGCTCCCCTCAGGCCCTAGAACTGCTATTCTCAAGATGCCTCTCTTCGGAGCTCCTCGGCTCGCTCCTGGCTGATCCTTCCCTCTGCGACCATCTTCTTTGCGATCGCATCTATCATATCCCCGCGAGCTCCGGCCTGGACCGCGAGGTTTCGGGCATGAAGGGACATATGCCCTCTCTGAATACCCTCGGTGGCTAGAGCCCTCAAGGCCGCAAAGTTCTGCGAGAGGCCAACAGCTGCGATGATGCGGCTTAGATCGTCCGCCGTCGAAACGCCTAGGACCTTGACCACTGCCTTTGCGACAGGGTGCACCCTGGTTGCCCCTCCCACAAGTCCTACCGCTACGGGAAGCTCGATCGTTCCCACGAGATCGCCACGCTTATCGATCTCATAGCGAGTGAGGGATCGATACTGTCCGTCCCTGCAGGCGAAGGCGTGAGCCCCCGCCTCGACCGCTCGGGTGTCGTTCCCTGTCGCCATTACGGCCGCGGTGATGCCGTTCATTATGCCCTTGTTGTGAGTTGCGGCCCTGTATGGATCCACCTCGGCGAGGGCTGCCGCGGCAACTATCGCCTTTGCAACGTCCGGTCCCCCGATCTCCTCGGAGGAGAAGACCGCCCGGGCCCTCGCGAGGCGCAGATCTGCCAGGTTCGAGATTATGCGAAGGAAGACCTTGCCGCCTGTGATCTCCTCGATTCGAGGGGCCAGGGCCTCGGCCATGGTGTTGACGGCGTTTGCTCCCATTGCGTCGCGACAGTCCACGATGAGATGGGCAACGACCATAGGCCCGACCCTGGAGTCAAAGATATGAACCTCGATTCCCAGGGCTCCGCCGCCGTACTTGACGAGCATCGGGTCCTTCTCGTTGGCCATGGCCTTGAGCTCTTCCGCCCTCTCGAGGATCGCCATCTTCGCCCCGAATGGATCGCTCAACCCTGTAACCTGGATCTGTGCCCGCATCACAGGCCCTGTCGTGGACGTGGTAAATCCGCCTCCGATCCTGGCCATCCTGGCTCCGTTGCTCGCCGCAGCGATGACCGAGGGCTCCTCTGTTGCCATCGGTACGATCACATCCCTGCCGTCGATGAGGAAGCCTGTGGCAACCCCGAGAGGCACCTGGAAGAGGCCGACCACGTTCTCGACCATCCTGTCGGCCTCCTCGATCGAGAGGGCCGCATCTGCAAGCTCGGTTATCTCGGCTTTCAGGCCGGTCATCAGGGCGATTGCGTCGAGCCTCTCCTCGGGAGAGAGACGATAGAGTCCGGGGATTCGGGATGTCTTCAATCTTCACACCTCATCTAGCGGGCGACTATTGCCCGGCAGGGGAAATACTTTATTCATTCCAGATTAAGTACGGGCTTATGCCAGAGCCATCATCCCAGTCGTCAGAGCCTGACATCTCGAAGCGAATAGCCGCCCTCGAGCTGGCTTTGGGCAGGCTGAGCCCCGTTCAGAGGATGCTTCTTGGAACCGACGGATCGGTAACCGGCCTACTCGAGGTTATCACCGGAAACCCGGTCGAGGTGAAGACCCTCCACCAGAATGTCATTCCGGCAGATAGCGATATGGCAGATGAGCTCCAGATCGATCTGGGCGATCCTGTAAACCACAGAATCGTTGCCTTGAAGGACTCCCATACGGGCGAGGTCCTCATCCATGCCGAGTCATTCACACCCTTGAAGAGGCTTGAACCGAGCTTCAAGGATGATCTGATGAGGGCCGATATTCCGATAGGGGCGATATTGAAGAGGCACCGGATCGAGTCCCGCCGAGATATAATGGATGCCGTATGCATCCCCGCCCATGACCGCTTCAGCGAGGTATTCCCTGTCTTTCCTAAGGAGATGATGCTCTCTCGGCGCTACAAGATCATCAGGGGGGGCTCGCCCCTTATATCGATCACAGAAACCTTCCCCTTCAACCAGTTCAGGGATAGGCGCCGGGTGATAGTAGAGACGCCCTCGCGCATTCACCTCACACTGACCGACCTCAGCGGGGCATCCGGTCGCGTCGATGGCGGCATCGGAATCGCGCTTGATCACCCCAATGTCGTCCTGGAAGGGGAGGTCGCATCCGATCTCGCGGTAGAGGGGGAGCACGCACACAGGGTCGAGGCTGCCGCAAGAGCGGTGATGGATCGCTTCGGCCTTCCGCCTGCCCGCCTCACCGTTCGGAGTGCCTACAAGGTCCACGTCGGCCTCGGCGGGGGAACTCAGCTTGCAATGGCCGCCGGCAAGGCCTTATGCGAGCTATACGGCCATCAGGCCAGCACGATGGAGATCGCGTCTGTGGTGGGTCGAGGGGGCACGAGCGGAATAGGAACGGCCGCCTTCGTGGGGGGAGGCTTCATCGTCGACGGCGGCCACACGTTCGGCCCCTCCGGCCAGAAGAGGGACTTTCGGCCCTCATCCGCCTCGCAGGGCGTGGACCCTCCATCGGTGATCGCCCGCCATGATTTTCCCCGTCACTGGGAGATCGTCCTTGCCATTCCCAACATATCCAGGGGAGCTCACGGCCGAAAGGAGGTGGACATCTTCAAGGAGTACTGTCCAGTTCCCCTGGCCGATGTCCAGGAGCTCAGTCGCCAGATCCTGGTGCGCATGATGCCGTCTCTCGTCGAGGAGGATCTCGACGTCTTCGGCGACGCCGTAAATCGCATCCAGGGGCTTGGATTCAAGAGGGTCGAGGTGATGCTCCAGCATCCCTTGATCCACAGGCTGATGGAGGCGATGGGGGAAGCAGGGGCGGCCTGTACCGGCCTCTCCTCATTTGGGCCTACAGTCTATGCGATAGGCGACTCGGGGATCAGGAATATCGAGGCTGCTGCAAAGGAGTGCATGGAGCCGGTGGGCGGGGATCTGATGATTACGAGGTGCAGGAACTGGGGCGCCCGTGTGCGCACAACGTAAACCCCCTCCCTTTAAGATGGAGGGGGTGCATTGGTCTGCCATATGAAAGAGATCGCATCTTTGCTTGAGCGGCTCAGCAACGCTCACGGGATATCTGGAAGGGAGGGCTCGGTCCAGAGGTTGGTCGAGAAGGAGATCGCTCCTCTCGTCGATGAGGTGAGGCTAGACACCATGGGCAACTTGATCGGGATCAAGAGAGGCGAAGCCCCATCCATAATGATCGCCGCCCACTCAGACGAGATCGGCCTCATGACGAAGTACGTTGATGAGAAGGGCTTCGTCCGATTCGTGAAGATCGGCGGCTGGTTCGATCAGACCCTCCTCAACCAACGGGTGATACTCCATTCGAAGAAAGGCCCCGTCGTCGGCGTGATAGGATCGAAGCCTCCTCATGTGATGAAGGAGGAGGATAAGAAAAAGCCGGTGGAGGCAAAGGATATGTTCATCGACGTAGGCGGAAAGAGCGAGACCGAGGTGGAGGAGATGGGCATAATCACTGGAACCCCCATATCGATAGACCGAACCTTCTGCCCTCTGGGCGGGGATAGGGTCACGGGTAAGGCCTTCGACAACAGGGCAGGGCTCGTCTTGATGATCGAGGCGCTTCGCCGCACCAAGAGCAGATCCACCATATACGCCGTCGGGACTGTGATGGAGGAGGTCGGGCTCAAAGGAGCAAAGACGAGCGCGTTTGGGCTTGAGCCTGACCTTGCCCTCGCAACCGACGTGACGATACCAGGCGATCATCCGGGCATAGAGAAGAAGGACTCCGCACTGGAGATGGGAAAGGGGCCGGTCATAACCGTGGCAGACGCCTCGGGCCGTGGGCTGATCGCCTCCCAGGACGTCCTGGACTGGCTCGTCGAAACAGCAGAGGAGTTCAATATACCTTACCAGCTCGACGTTTCCGGCGGAGGGACGACCGACGCGACATCCATACAGCTTACCAGGGGGGGCGTCAAGGTGGGCCTGATCAGCATCGCAACAAGGTACATCCACTCCCCTGTGGAGGTGCTGAGCCTCGACGACCTCGATAAAAGCGCAGAGCTGATCGCAAGGGCGCTCGAGACCGCATCTCGCCACTTCAAGCCATCTTGAGAGGATCGGCCAAAGGGGAGAACATCCCCTCGGAAGGCCGGGGAATATCTCTCCCTCTCTCTCTTTGCATCAAGCCACCCTCTGAGGATGGCCGATCTCGAAAAATGAGCGAGGGGGTATTCCCCCTCAATCGTTCCTTGAAGCGATATGCTTTCCAACCACGTATAAGAGCCCGCCACAGATGACGACGCCGAGCAGGGCGGAGATGTAGTAGGCAAGCGCCGCTCCCTTGAACGACTCATCTCCTGGGAATGCGTAGTCGGAAATCGGGGCGCTCCATGTAGAGGATAGATCATTGAGCCCCTGAGGTATGAAGCCTATCTTCTCCTCGATATCCTCGGTTCCCCACTCCCCGAAGGTCTCCCCCGTGGATAGAAGGCCTAGCGGCACGAGGATCATCAGTATCACAAGGCCGATGAACATATTCCTGATCGCCTTCTCCATTTCATCACCTCATATGCGAGACGCCCTCTTCATCCCCCCCATCTTAAGCAATGTGGGGTCAGCCTTCTGGATGTATGCCAGAATCAATGCTGTTACTATCGCCTCAACGAAGCCGAAGAAGAGCAGATGCTCACCGAGCATTGCGGTCATAGTCACATCTAGCCCGTAGGGCATGTAAAGGGGAGTTCCCGCCGCGTCGTGCTCGAGGATCGGCTGGATTCCGAACAGGAATCCGACGAAGGCTGCCGCGAGGTTCAGCGAGATATATCCAGCCGTTGCAGCCGCTAGTATGCGGCGAGAGGATGTAACTTCCGATCTCCCGCTGATGATCTTGTAGATATAGTAGGCCGAAGTGGGTATTATAACCGACATGGAAAAGCAGTTTGCGGCAATTGCAGTCACTCCACCATCGCCGAACATCAACGACTGAAGTATGAGCGCAACCGATATGGCAATGACACCTGCCCATGGTCCCAGGACTATGCCCACTATCGCTCCGCCAACGGCATGGCCTGAGCTCCCTCCGGGTATTGGCATGTTGAACATCATTATAACAAATGAGAACGCCGCAGCCAGCGCAAGCAGGGGCACCTGCCTGCTCCTCAGCTCCTTATTAAGCCGCATTCCCGCATAGATCCAGATGGGGATCATGATTACCCACATGGCGCCGTAGGTGGTCGGCCCTAGATAGCCGTCCGGTATATGCATAATATCACCATGGGCTGATTATCTTTAGAGTATATCAATGTATCTACTTTAACATTAACTCCGACCAAATCAACTATTGTTGTTACTAAAGCTACCGGGATCCACATTGGCTGGCCGCTTCGGATCTCTCTTGGGGATTGGTCGATGAGCGTTCTTTGTGCCATTCAACCGCGAGATTGTCCTGCTCCGCTGGCAGATTGAGCAAGCTATGCTTGAGTTCTAGGCCCGGGTGGGCTGGGGCGCAAAGGCAATGGGGCGCCTTGCCGACGATCTGCACCGTGAGATCTTCGATATGAATGGCCTGTCCCGCTCGAACTTGTTTTACATGAGAGCCTTCGCTGAGGCTTGCTCGAACGAGGAAATTGTGCAGCAGCTTGTTGGACTAATACCCTGGTGGTACGACGTGGTCATCATGATCAGGATCAAGGATCCACAGCCGCAGGAGCGCAACCTCCAAGCCTGCATCGGGAGCGGCTCGAGCCGCGCGGTGCTTGTGGCGCAGATCGAACCGAACGAGGAGGCGAACGGCTGCTGCAGGCCAGGGCCAGCGTGGCGGCGACTTTTACGCCAGCTAGAATCTGGGAATCGACCGCCGCTTTGCCGAGGTCGTGGTAGGCGCCGCAAGAGAAGGCAGACATCTTTATAGCGATGCATATCGGCAGACGGGACTCTATGGAGAGCCCTTTGAGGGATAAGCCCAGTCGCTTGCCGCCGGAGGAGACCTGTGACCACGTATTGCATCTACGTTCTCGTTTGCAGACGTCTTCATCGAGGCGCATCGTCGCTACTTGCGCAATCGAGATCGCGCCTTCCTTTTGGATGCTCAATTGCGATAGACGATCGCCATCTACTTGCCTTCATAACCTCCAAAGGCGATTAATGGATACGCACTGAGCACGGAGGGCATTTGCAGTAGAGAATGGTTCAAGGGGAGGTCAGGCTCATCGAGTCCTAAGATATAGGTGGCACACCTGTGCTAAGCAGGTAGGTAACCTGTACTGTTGAGTCAGTGGTATGTCAATACTATTTCCACGGCGCACTGCCATGGCATTTCTTGTATTTCATTCCGCTGCCACACGGACAAGGGTCGTTTCTGCCTGGCTTGAAGACCACACGGGAAATTTTGTCAGAGGCGGTGTATTTCATGACGTTTCTAGCCTCCCGACCCTGTCTCAGCTCATTTGCCATGAACCTCATGGGGCCGTCGATGTGCCTGAAGAACTCCTTGTAGCCTGCACAGAGGTAGTTCAGACCAGGCTCGCCGTCGGGCGTCTTCATGAACCGGTTCTTGGGGCATTCGCCGTTGCAGGCGAACCGAACCTCGCATTTGAGGCAGTACTTGGGAAGAAGATCGAGCTTATCCTGACCAAACCGCCTCTGCTTCTCAGATGATGCGAGCTTTCCCAAGCTTTTCTCCTCGATGTTGCCCAGAAGGTGGTCCCTATCCACGAAGTGGTCGCAGGAGTATAGGTCGCCATTGTGCTCCAGAACAAGGGCGGTCCCGCAAGTCTGCGAAAGAATGCAAAGGCTTTGGAAGGCTCCTGTCCAGGCGGCCAGGGATGCGTCGAAGATCTGGACAAAGACCTTCCCGACGTCCCTTCTGATCCATTCGTCGAATATGGATGAGAGGAACAGTCCATACTGCTCGGGCTTTACCGAGAAGTCCATGATCCGGCCTGCTTCATCCCTCTCGACGATGGGTATGAATTGGATGAACTCAGCATGAACATCGTCTCTCAGAAACCTATAGACTTCGATGGGGCTGTCGCCGTTTGCAGCGTGGACCGTCGTTAGGATGTTGAAATCCACCTTATGCCTTCTTAGGAGCTTTGCAGCCCTGAGGACCTTGTCGAATGTGGGCTTCCCGGATTTGTCAACGCGGTAGGCGTCATGCATCTCACGCGGCCCGTCCAGGGATAGCCCCACCAGGAAGTTGTTCTCCTTGAAGAACCGGCACCATTCGTCGTCGATGAGGGTTCCGTTGGTCTGAATGGTGTTTTGAATTATCATTCCAGGTCGCCTGTACCTCTGGACCAGTACCATCGCCTTTCTGAAGAAGCCAAGGCCCATGAGGGTAGGCTCGCCGCCCTGCCAGGCGATGGTAGCCAGGGGGACCTTCTGCGCTCCTATATATTGGCGGATGTAGGATTCGAGGAGGGCATCGGACATGTGAAAGGTGCTTTTCGGGTAGAGGTCCTTCTTTGAGAGGAAGAAGCAGTATTTGCACCCAAGGTTGCACAATGCTCCCGTGGGCTTGGCCAGGAGGTGAAATCCGGGCAGCGTATCCTTCTTGCTCATTTGATGCAATATATCCCTCGATGCTTCAAAAATCTTTGTCTCAATCTCAAGGTTGCCCCAGGATTGGCGAAGACGGATTGATCACGTATTATACTATAATGAATAAAATAATATATTTATATTAAAATCTTCGAAGGATATACTTTTATTCAAGCGCGCTGGGATATGAGTGGCGGATGCTGAAAAGCTCTTTTGCCAAAATAATAAAAGATGAAGGCCAATAAGCCCTCATCCAGATACCCTTGCCATGTTTGGAAATGCCCTTGGCGGAGTGTTCGGATACTCGATCATGCTTGCAACAAGCTGCCTATAGATCTTGATGAAGGCATTGTTGACGAAATCCTTCTCTCCTGCGATGTTATGCTGCTCACCTGGGTCCATCTCGATGTTGTAGACCGCTGGAATCTGTCCGTAATCGCTTTCAGGTCCCTGGAACGAGTCGTAGGTCCTCGCGTGAATCTTGAACTGATGCCAGCGTATGGCCGCAGGAATGGTCTCGGCTGCATGCTCGGATCCTAGATACCATACGACCCATTCTCTGTTGGAGTTATCCTGCCTTCCAAGCAGGAAGCTCGATTGGTCTATGCCATCGATCGGCCTATCCATGGGAATCTCTCCACCTCCAAGGACTGCAAAGGTGGTAAACAGGTCGAGGACGGACATGATCTCGTTAGACGTTCTGCCCGCCTCGATCTGCCCAGGCCACCAGAATATACCGGGAACGCGGACAGCGCCTTCGTAGGCCGTGCCTATCCCGCCCCTGAACGGCGAGTAGCCCGAGTCCGGCCACTGGTCAAGCGTCGGCCCGTTGTCGCTTGTCATAATGACTATGGTGTTGTTATCTATCCCAGCCTCTCTAAGCGCATCGAGAATCTCTCCGACGTGATAGTCCATCTCCATTAACCCATCGCCATATGGGCCTTTGCTTGACTTCCCTGCCCATTTGGGATTCTGAACGCTTGGGAAATGCGTCCTGACAAATGGCAGGTATATGAAGAAGGGCTCGCTTGAGGAGAAAGAGCAGGCCGCATCCCTGCCTTTTCAAAGGCAGGTTAGACCGT
>CAZWDT010000024.1:0-39235 GCA_964632755.1 uncultured Methanotrichaceae archaeon | reverse complement strand
CTAATTTCTTTATCGGATTAGTGTTCATTAGTGTTTATTAGTGGTTTTATATAATCAACAACGAATGAACACTGATGAACGCTAACATTCCTCCTAAAAAACGTGCATTTGTGGCACATGTAATGTTATATTTAGCGATACCGTCGAAGTTAAGGCGCATATAAGTTGATAATAAGTTCACCCAGAATGATAAATCCCCAGGATTCGGTGAAGGGCCAATAGTTCTCACCTCATCCTCCCCCGCGCAAGCGAGGCTGCCGTGCCTGCAAGGCAGAGGAAGACGAAGGCGGAAAAGAGCAACCTCATAGCCTCGAGGAGTGCCAGTTGGCTCTCCGGCCCGATCGCGACCCTTCCGACGATCGATGAGATCGTAACCATCACCATGCCCATCGAGATCATCATACCAATCGATCTCATCGTCCCGACCATCCCCCCCGCGAGGCCGTAGTGGCGTTTCTCGACAGAGCTCATGATGGCGTTCGTATTAGGAGAGGAGAAGAGGGCAAACCCGAGCCCGAGGACGACCAGCGTGAGGACGATGTACCATAGCGCCGTCTCCGCCCCGATGAAGGCGAGGAGAGAAAGGCCCAGCGCCGTGATGCCCATCCCGGCAGAAGCGACCAGGCGGGGCTCTATCCTGTCGGAGAGGGCTCCTGCGCTGCTCGAAAACGCCGTCTGCACGATCGGCTGGGATACGAGCACCATCCCCGCCCAATGGGGTTCGAGGCCCTTGACCGATTGCAGATAGATGCTGAGGAGGAAGGTGACTGCAAACGTCGCGCTGTAGTTGATGAGCGCTGCAAGGTTGGAGAGCGCAAAGACCCTGTTCTTTCGAAAGAGGGCGACATCCAGTAGAGGGCTTTTCGTTCTCTCCTCCATGCGCAAGAAGAGGAGGATGCCTGCGAGGGAGGCGATGATGAGAGTGAGGCCTTCTTTGGCAGGCATTATCGAGAGGCCGTATATCAGGGCGCTCAAAGATGCTGCGTAGACGGCAAGGCCTGGAAGGTCGACGCCTTCCCCACCGGCCTCGGTCCACTCGAGGTCGCCTAGCTCTTTTATCACCAGTGCGATGACTGCGAGCCCAAGGGGCACGTTCACCAAAAATATGCTCCTCCAGGTGAGGTACTGGGTGAGGATCCCGCCTAGCACTGGTCCCAGGGATATCCCCAGGTATACCGCTGTCACGTTGATCCCAAGGGCCCGGCCCCTCTCCCCCGGCGGAAATACGGCTGTGAGGATGGCAACCCCGGTGCTGAAGATCATCGCGCTTCCAACCCCATGCAGGAATCGAAATGCGATGAGCATCTCAGGGCTTATGGCGATCGCTGAAAGGAGCGAGAATACTGTGAATATGGAGATTCCGAGGAGAAAGATCCTCTTTCGGCCGTATATGTCCGCCATCCGGCCGAAGGGGAGCTGGAATATGGCGAGCGAGAGGAGATAGGCCGTTGCAACCCAGCTCAGGAGCACGGCATCCATCGAGAACTCGCGGCCGATTGTTGGAAGGGCGATATTGATCGACGATCCCATGAATGCAGGAAGGAATGAGGCAAGCGTAGATATGAGAAGGATGCACCCCTTGCTCCCCTCAAATCCCTTGGGAATGCGGCAGAATCTGCCCTGCCCCGTCATGGGGCGGTAAGGGAGAGATCCCCTATATACCACTGTTTATGGGCTCTTTTTTTCTCCCTTTATTTTCCCATCCCCTTTCGCCGGTCAAGACCGATGCTCTTATCTCAGATCAGTCCTTATTTATGGACATGAATCACGATCCTGTCCAGGTGATCCTCGAGCGAGAGCCGAGCTCAAGCTCACCGCTCTTGGTCGAGGGTTTCCCGGGAATCGGCCTCGTGGGGAACATCGCAAGCCAGTATATGGTTCATGAGCTGGACATGACCTACATCGGAGCCATGAACTCCCGGTTCTTCCCCCCGCTTGCCGTGCTCCTCGGAGGCGTTGTGAACATGCCGGTTCGCATCTACGAGAAGGACGATCTGGTTGTGATAACCTCAGACATACCGATCCATCCCCTTGCCTGCTACGACGTGGGAAAAGAGGTCGTCAAGTGGGCGAAGTCGATCAAAGCGAGGGAGGTGGTCTGCCTCGCCGGCATCTATCTCATGACCGAGGAGCGCAGGGTATTCGCAGCGGTATCCTCTGAGGAGATGCTCGAGAAGGTCAAGGGCGAGGCCGAGGTATTCCAGATGGGAACCATATCGGGGATATCCGGGTCGGTCATGAACGAGTGTCGCGTAAACGAACTGCCTGCGGCCTGCCTGCTCGGGGAGACGGTGAGCGAGAATCCAGATCCAAGGGCAGCTGCCGCAACCATCGACGCGCTGAACAAGATCTACGGGCTCAAAGTGAGCACGGAGAAGTTGTTGGATCGAGCAGAGGAGATCGAGCTCCAGATGCACCAGCTGTCTGAGCAGGTGAAGACCTCGGCTTCCGAGGATATGACGGGGAAGGAGTTCCCCATGTACGGGTGATCCTCATGGAGTGCATAACGCTTGCAGGCATATCCAGGAGGGTGCTGAAAGACCTCATGGAGAACCGCATTAGGACGCTCGAGATCAGAAGCCCTCGTAACTTCTTCTCCCTTGAAGGCATATCCTCCGACGATAGGGTATTTCTCACAGAGTCGAGCGCAACCGACGTCGTCCCGGGGACATCAGGCCTCCTCACAGGCGTCGTGGGGGTACAGATAGTCACCCATCGCATGATCCAGTCGGGGGAGTTCTACTACGAGGAGCTCGAATCGCAGGCCGCGAGGGTGCAGCTGCATCTGCTGGGCATTGGAAGGGTGAGAAGCGTAAAGAGCAACGATATCGGACACCCCTTTGTCTTGGATGTGGATGAGGTTCGATACTGCAATGCCCGGTGAGCATTCGGCAGGCGGGATCCTGCCACCAATAGTCGACTCCTCGATACTCGATGAATGGCGAAAAGGGTAATACACCACCGCGGGAAATTCGGCGGTCCATGAGGATCCTCGCTGTTACCGGCAGGCTTGCGGAGGAGGATGTTAGAAGGTCGCTTGCAGGCATTGGGGCGGACGTCCTCGTCCTCGACCTCGACGTTGCCGCCTTCATCACTCCCAAGATGCTCATGGAGGCCCACCCCAAGGGCTTCGATCTCATATTGATCCCAGGCGCAGTGTCCGCCGACTTCAGCCGGGCGGAGGAGGTGCTGGGGTCCAAGATCAGGCTCGGCCCAAAGCACGCCGTCGATCTCGGGGCAGTAGTCGAGCATGTCGACGAGGTGGAGCTCTCGAAGACGATTCCGGCCTGCGTTCTTATGGCTGAGCGGATCGCATCCGAGGCGAAAGCGCTCATCGGTCGCCTGGAGTCTTCGGCAGGAAGCGTCCTTTCCCTTCGGGGGGTGAAGATCGGCGGCTCCAGCCGAATGAAGGTGCTCGCAGAGATAGTCGACGCAACCCGCCTCGATTCATTGGGCCTCATCTCTAGAATCGAGTACTACGAGTCCCAGGGGGCAGACATGATCGACCTTGGAATCCCGCTCGACGCAGGGGCCGGGGAGGTGGCAAGGGCAGTGAAGATCGCACGAGGGGCCACATCCCTTCCGGTCAGCGTCGACACCATCTCCTCGGAGCTGATCCTCGCAGGCGTCGAGGCCGGGGCTGAGATGGTGCTCAGCCTTGAAGGTCGAAACCTGCCGGTGGCAGGGCCTGCCCTCGCCCGGGCAGGCATCCCCGCCGTCGTTATACCGGGCCCTGGGACCCTCGAAGAGAACCTGGCAAGCGCCCTCTCCATGGGGATCGATACAATCGCAGATCCCGTTCTCGATCCGCCCCTCCAGGGGATGGCAAGCTCGCTTCTAAGCTTTGATCGGTTCCGCAAGGCCTATTCCGATATGCCGCTATTTTTCGGCGTTGGAAACGTAACCGAGCTCTTAGACGCCGACTCAACGGGTGCGAACGCCCTCCTCGCAGCCATTGGGGCGGAGCTAGGCGCAAGCATACTCTTCACCCCTGAGTACAGCGATAAGGCCAGGGGAAGCGTCCGGGAGCTGAGGATAGCTTCAGAGATGATGGCGCTTGCCCAGGCGAGGAAGAGCCCCCCGAAGGACCTCGGCCTCGACCTTCTCATGCTGAAGGAGAAGCGTCGCCGACCCAATGACAGGGATCCCGGTCCACATGAAGAGGCCACCTCCGCCCATTCATGGGAGAAGGACCCTGCGGGAAGCTTTGTAATCGGGATCGCCAATGGGCAGATAAGGGTTCGCGGGCGAGGCCTTGCCCTTGCCGGCAAGAGCGCGAGGGACCTTCTCAACACCCTGATCGATAGGGGATCGGTCACCCGCCTGGACCACGCGGGCTATCTCGGAAGGGAGCTTGCCAGAGCGGAGATCGCGCTCCAACAGGGCAGGAGCTACTGCCAGGATGACCGATTCTGATAAGGGTTAAATAACAGGATATCCACCTTTTGGGGGATGAACCAGAAGGCATTTGCGATCTTCATCGGCGCGATCATGATATTCTCCGCCTTTGCCGGCTTCATACTGCGTGGCGGCGACAGCTCGGCCGAGGCCGAGGCAGGGACCGTTGGATCGATTGAGACGGCCAATTTAGCTGCCTTCGGTGTTCAGGGACAGTTGGTCGACTGGAGGTTCTCGAGCCTCGAGGACGTCTTGGATATATCTCCCCAGGAGACCTACTACGCCTATTGGATCGACCTTGAGAGCTCTCCCTCCCTGACCGAGGCCGCACGGGAGACGCTTCCAGCAAGCGTTGGACTCTTGGATGGGGAGACCATCTACCCGACCAAGGTTTCCCGCACAGCGTTCATCCTATTCAATCGAAGCTATGCCGAGTTCCACTGGATGATGCCCTTTCGGGTCGGATACCAGGGCTTGATGATACCATACGGCAGCTTCCTGATACTGCCGGTGAGCTCTGAGTACTCCCTAGTGATGGGCAGGCCAACCCTCTTCGGCCCCGTGGAGTCGTTGGATAAGGTATTGGACGTGCTCAGCGGGTCGATGCCTGCCGATCAATTGACGCTCGCCTATGGCGAGTTCGCCGACCTGCAGGTGGCAGGACAGGGATCCGTCGCAGGGGCACCGCTTGGCGGCGCCTACGATGAGTTCTACCTGGGGGTGAGCATGGACGGGAGCGATTACAGGATCAATGCCATGTATCTCGCCCCGCGCGATAGTTGCGAGGGACGATTGAGGGAGATCGCCTCCGGCCTCGGAATGGAGATGGCAAGCGATCTCGATATGATCACAGTGGAGGGCGTGGTTGGGAGAGATCATCTGAAGGAGGCGCTCGCTCTCCTCAACGAGCCCTAGCGCAACCTTTTTACATAGGGAGGGGCAGCCGTGCTAGAGTTCATTTCTGAGATGAATAATGACGGGCGCTGCCCTGAAGGAGAAAGAAATTATGGCTAGAGCGATATATGTTAGGTATGATGTTCCCCCTGAGCTGGCTAACAAGTCCTTGGAGGCTCTGGAGCTGGCCCGGGATACCGGAAGGATCAAGAAGGGAACAAATGAGGCCACCAAGGCCATCGAGCGTGGAGTAGCAAGGCTGGTTCTGGTGGGAGAGGACGTCGAGCCCCCTGAGATAGTGGCACACATTCCGCCGCTATGCGAGGAGAAAAACACCCCCTATATATATGTGAAGAAGCAGAGCGAGCTCGGTGCCGCCTCCGGGCTGGGAGTCAAGAGCGCCGCCGCCGCCATCTTGGAGCCGGGAAAGGCCAAGGAGATGGTGGAGGAGATAGTGCAGAAGCTCCAGGCCTTGAAGTAGGTGATGACTGATGGAGGACAATGGAGTTCCCGCCGAGGTCATCGAGATCATCGGGGTCACCGGCATGCACGGTGAGGCCACCCAGATAAAGTGCCGCATTCTGGAAGGGTCCAACAAGGGTCGGATCATCACCAGAAACTGCATGGGGCCCATCCGCATGGGCGACGTGCTGATGCTGCTCGAGACTGCAAGAGAGGCCAAGAAGCTCACTAGTAGGTGATCCTCGATGGAAGAGAGAAGGTGCACATTCTGCAACCGGAACATGACTCCCGGCACCGGAAAGATCTACGCCAAGAAGGACGGGACGGTTTACTACTTCTGCTCCTCCAAGTGCGAGAAGAACGTCAAGCTTGGGAGGGTGACGAGGCGGACGGAGTGGGCCAGGAAGGTTAGATGATGGACCGTACCTTCGTCATGATCAAGCCCGATGGCGTCCAGCGCGGCTTGGTGGGGAGGGTAATACGGCGCATCGAGATGAAAGGCTTCAAGATCGTTGCCATGAAGATGACCACGATCTCTGAAGAGCGGGCCAAGGAACATTATGCCGAGCACGAGGGGAAGAGGTTCTTTCGGGATCTCGTGGACTTCATCACCTCGGGTCCTTCAGTGCAGATGGTAGTCGAGGGGCGCGATGTCATCGCTGCCATGCGCAAGATGAACGGAGCAACCAACCCGGCCGAGGCCGCCCCTGGGACCATCAGGGGAGACATGGGAATCGAGACGGGGAGAAATGTAGTTCACGGTTCGGACTCCCTCGCCTCTGCAGAGAGGGAGATTGCGATTCACTTCATCGGATCCGAGCTGCAGGACTATCGGCGCATCGACGAGGCCTGGCTCTACGAGTAGGGGCGGTTATGCCGCCTCTAGGTAGTATTTATATCCTTTAAGGCATATAGCCCTAGAGAGCGACCAATGGAAGGCGATCGACCATGCAGAAGGCGAAGAAGGGGAAGAAGGCTCGGGCCCCTACGATATCAAACCTTAGAACGCCCATCGTCTGCGTTATGGGCCATGTCGACCATGGCAAGACGAGCCTCCTGGACAAGATCCGGGGCACAACCATAGCTGACTATGAGGCTGGTGCCATAACCCAGCACATAGGGGCAACGGAGATTCCCCTCAGCGTGATAAGGGAGTTCTGCGGGTCGTTCTTCAAGGGGGACTTCCAGGTGCCAGGCCTCCTATTCATAGATACCCCCGGCCATCATGCCTTCACCTCGCTTAGAAGCAGGGGGGGATCTCTTGCCGATCTAGCCGTGCTGATCGTGGATATTAACGAGGGATTCCAACCCCAGACAATTGAGTCGATCAACATCTTGAACCGGTTCAAGACTCCCTTCGTGGTTGCGGCAAACAAGATCGACCGAATCTCCGGATGGCGTCCGATTGAGAACGCAACCCTGGCGAAGAGCCTGGAGGCTCAGAACGATAGGGTCGCGGAGATGCTCGACACCAAGTTCTACGAGGTAATCGGCCAGCTCTACAGCCACGGCTTCGACTCCGACAGATACGATCGGGTGAGGGACTTCACCAAGAACATCGGCGTGATCCCGGTGAGCGCCATGACCGGGGAGGGCATCCCAGACCTCCTCTTGGTGCTGGTCGGACTGGCTCAACGGTTCCTCAAGGAGAACCTCACGGTGAGGGCAAGCGGGCCAGGGGTCGGAACCATTCTGGAGGTGAAGGAGGAGAGGGGCCTTGGGACCACACTTGACGTCATCTTATACGAAGGCGAGTTCAAGGCAGGGGATACTATCGTCGTCGGCACAACCTCTGAGCCGGTCTTCACCAAGATCAGGGCGCTCCTCAAGCCGCGTCCCCTCGCGGAGATCAGAAGTGAGGAGAGGTTCATTCCGGTCAAACAGGTCGTCGCAGCTTCAGGCGTAAAGGTATCGGCCCCCAACCTGGGCAACTCGCTTGCCGGCTCCACCATCCGCGTTGTGGGGCCGTATGATGATCCAGTGGCCATAGCGAGGGAGATCAAATCGGAGCTCGAGGCGGTGAGGATCGATACGGAGAACGTCGGAGTGATTCTGAAGGCCGATACCATCGGATCCCTGGAGGGGCTCGTCGGAGAGCTCATGGCCAAGGGCATACCCATCCACGCAGCCGATGTGGGTCCGATAACAAGGCGGGATGTCATTCGGGCGGGTGCCATAAAGGATCCATTCCACTCGGCAATCCTCGGCTTCAACGTCGATATCCTTCCAGATGCCCTGACCGAGGTTCAGAGGAGCGATGTGCCGGTCTTCCAGAGCGACGTTATCTATACGCTGATCGAGGGCTACGAGGCCTGGGTGGATGAGAAGAAGATGCGCATAGAGCAGGAGAGGCTCGAGGCCATCATAAAGCCCGGTGCGATCAGGCTCCTTCCCGACTGTACATTCCACCAGAGCAAACCTGCCATCGTCGGCGTGCAGGTGATCGCTGGAACGATTCGAACTCAGGAGTCCCTGATACGAGAGGACGGCGCGCTCGTTGGAACGGTTAAGGGCATTCAGGAGAGGAACGAGAACATCGGCTCCGCCACCGGGGGGCAAGAGGTGGCGATATCCATCGACGGCCCAACTGTCGGAAGGCAGATCCACGAGGGGGATATCCTCTACGTCAACATCCCAGAGAAGCACGCCCGCATAATCGAGCAGGAGCTTAAGTCCAAGATGAGCGAGGGGGATCTGGAGATAATGGAGCTATTTCTGGAAATAAAACGGAAGAAGGATCCCTTCTGGGGAAGATAGGTCGCTTGACCTTCGTTAATTGGCGCAATTGTGTCTCCACCCCATCCGTGCCGCTGCAGCCTCCAATCCACTGGCGGGGGTTATGACGTCGGCTCTCCCTTGTTTTTGACTATGGCGAAGACGCTTGGCGTAGCGGTCACGTTGTGGAATGTGCGAATGGGGCCGCTTGGATAGATAACGGTCAACTTCTTCACCTTCGATCCCAGCCTCATGGAGTCGAAGAGATAGTATCCGCTGTTGTACTTGCCAGCCCCGCTTGCCAGGAGGAGGGCGCTTTCCGGATTCACGCTAACAGCCCTAACATCGCCGTACTTGACGAACAGTTTCAGAAGATCCGGCTCGATGTGCTTGCATCCCAGCGCGAGAACGTATAGCCTTGCGAAGTAGTCGAGGGTGTAGTTCACCTGCAAAAGCACATCTGGCCCATCGAGGGACATGGTGAGCTCGTCCACCTCGAGGTATTCATCCCCACCAACAAGTTGGGTCGAGGCGAGCAGAAGGGCTAGCAGGAGAATCGCCGGTCGCATGCTGATCAACCCTTTGGAGAGCCAGTAAATAATGGCAGCACTATTATTAGAATTATAAGAATCATGAAGGCGACGAATAGCATCTTCTGTCGCTTCTGCGTCGACTCATACTTCGATTGGCAGAGCTCATCGCAGAAAGAATCGTCGGGCTCTACAGCCCTTCCACAGACAATGCAGTGCTTGTGAGGGGCAACCTTGGTCAACCGAATCACCGATATCCCCAAGCTATCAGATAAAGTATATGAGCGTTTTGCACGGTTCGACCATATGCACGACTTGAGGGCAGAATGCATATCTTCGCCTTGGCCCCTGCCTCGGGGCCGCAGCAGTGCTTATCCCAATCCTTGGGGTATATTCGAGCCCGCGTTCAATGTTAAAATATTGGATCTGATATATAATTATGATGCGAGAGGTGCCATCGGCTAATTTGGAGGGTTTATATTTCCACTGGAAATAAAGGGGTGTAGAGACCATGGCTCCGAAGCCTCCGGTTAATAGGCATCTGGATTAAGTATATGAAGTGGGCTGGTGAGTTGTGGTATCATGTTAAGATCGATGGCTATCATATGTCTGCTCTCGGCCCTCATCATACTGCCCGTCGAAGGGGTCAGGACTCACATCGTGGACGATGACGACTTCGCCCAGTTCTCCACCATCGGTGAGGCAGTTTCAGCAGCCAGCGACGGCGACACCATTCTGGTCAAGCCGGGGACATACCAGGAGGAGGTCGTGCTGGAGAAGGCTCTCACCATAATGGTCCCCCCCGGTGAGAGAGAGCCCTCTCTCCTGGATGGCAGCGGGCTGACCGTGGGAATAAAGGTGCTTGTAGACGGCTGCACTATCGAGGGCCTCACCATCTCCAACTTTCAAGGTCCTGGGATATACCTCGCCTCGAACGGGAATACAGTGAGGAAGAACCAGTTCTACGGCGATCTCCTGGGCATCTTTCTGAAGAACTCGAGCGAGAACGTCCTCGATCGAAACCTGGAATGGAGATGCCAAGAGACCGGAATCGCCCTCTGGCAGAACTCCAACGGGAATAGGATTACGGGAAACGATGCCCGAGGATGTTTCTTTGGTATCCTCCTAGGCGATGTTCGCGACAACGTCGTGACCGACTCCCTCTCTCGCGGTTGCGCTCAGGGATTGAACGCAACCGGCTCCGATGGGAACGAGATATCGGGCTATCAGGCGCTGGATGGCTACATCGGAATGATGATCCTGGAGGCTGAGGATAACTCATTCCAAGACTGCCAGATTATTAACAACACGATGGGCCTAATCATCGCAGCTGGGAGCGCGACCTCTTTGGTGGATAGCCTCATCTCCAATATAGACTATGTGGCAATCAGCATGACCGATTCCAACGGCTGCCAGATCTTGGATAACCGAATCGAGAGGTGCGAAAGCGGCTTCGAGATAGGGTACTCCAGCGGCAACCAGATTCTTGGAAACAACCTCACGGATGTGAACTTCGGCTTGTACGTGTACGGCCCGAGCAAGGAGAGCTTCGATAACGCGATAGGCCAATCCAACCAGATCGATGAAGTCCCGATCATCTACTCTTACGGGAAGAGCGACCTGGTCATCCGGGGGATGGAGGCTTCCCATATCACATTGGCCTATTGTCGCAACTGCACAGTGGAAGAGAACGTCATTACAAACGACCTGATAATGCTCTTCGGCTGCTCCGAGGGACGGATCGCCGGAAACATCATCGAATCTTGCATAATCGGCATAAGGCTCCAGGACTCCTGGGACAACCTTCTTGCGGGGAACCTTGCAGCGGAGAACTCCGGAACCGGCTTCTTCCTCAGTAACTCCAGCCACAACCGGGTGGAGGAGAACAATCTGAGCGAGAACGGATTAAACGGAATCGCCATGTCCTACAACTCCAACAACAATGCGATCGTATCCAACGTCATCGACGCCAATCGCGAGGCTGGAATTCGGATGAACCACTCGGACGGCAACGCCATCGAGGCCAACGAGATCGGACGAAACTTCATGCGCGGCCTGTGGATGGAGGCTTCCGACGGGAACACAGTTACAGGGAATACGATATCGAAGAGCCCAATCGGGGCCTACCTCTATAACTGCTCCTCAAACGAGATATTCCACAACAACTTCCTGGAGAACGCCGACCAGGCGATGGATCAGCTCGGCCAGAACTCCTGGGATATGGGCAACGTCACCGGGGGCAACTACTGGAGCGATCATAGCTGTAAGGGCGATCCCTGCATTGGGCTGCCAAGGTTGATCAAAGGGCCTGCCATCGACGGCCATCCCTTCTCCACGATGGATGGCTGGGAGCAACCGAAAGCTTCTTCTGCAGGTCCAGAGTAGGTTAGGGTCGATATGGCTAAGAGGAAGAACGAAAGTCCAGGCCTGATGTCCTCAGCGGGTCTGATGAGGTATTTCGAGGCAGATGAGACGGCGATCAAGCTGAACCCCCGCATGGTAGTGGGGACCTGCGCCGCCTCAGGCGTGGCGATCCTGGGCCTAAACATGTACTTCGGGCTCTGGCCCTGAGGCCGGGCCCCTGTTCAAGCGGATAGCTCCATTTTTCCAGAGGGGAGGGCTCTCATAGTGAGAGCCTCCTCTTAAGTTCGTCTACGATATGCTCGAAGCTATCGGAGGCAGCGTCGCGTCCTCCGGAGAACGTCTCCCCATGGTCTCCAAGGGATGCGATCTTTGGGTCGATGGGAAGCGACCCTAAAAAGGGCACCCCCATCTCTTTTGCGGCCCGCTCTCCACCACCCGATCCGAATATCTCTAAGACCTCTCCGCAGCCGGGGCAGACAAGACCACTCATGTTCTCTATCACCCCGAGCACGGGGACTTTTAGGCTCTTTGCCATGTTGATGGCCTTCCTGGAGTCGAGGAGCGCGACATCCTGAGGCGTTGTTACGATCACCGCTCCGCTCAGCTCAGGAACCAGCTGGATGATTGAGAGGGGTTCGTCGCTCGTTCCCGGAGGAAGGTCAACGATCAGGAAGTCGAGCTCTCCCCAGTCAACCTCGCCGAGGAACTGCTTTATGGCAGCCATCTTGAGGGGGCCTCTCCATATCACAGCCGAGTCGGAGCTCTCGAGCAGAAGCCCCATTGAGATGACCTTGATTCCTTGGGCGTCGACCGGCAATATGCCATCGCGCCCTTCGACGAGGCCCCTATCCTCGATTCCGAGTAGCATTGGCACGCTAGGACCGGTGATATCGGCATCGAGAAGCCCCACCCGAAATCCTTGATCCCTCAGCGCGGCCGCCAAGTTGACGGCAACAGTGCTCTTACCAACTCCACCCTTGCCGCTTGCAACTATGATCTTATATCTGATCTTGCCCATCCTTTTAGCGCTTTCCTCCTCGCCGGCATCGGGACAGGCCTCCCTCTCGGCGCAGGTTGAGCATTTTCGATCGCATTCCCTCTCTTCCTTAGGAGAATTATCATAACTCATTCGAAAAACCTCGGTTGTCTCTTCTGGGGGCCACAAAGTAAAGGCTGCCCTTCTGCATCCTTCTCCCCAGCAGCCCCTCTCCCTCCAGGATATTCAAATACTTCATGAGATCGTCGATCTTAAGTCCAAGGAGCTCTCCTATCTCGTCGACCTGGCGGGGCCTCGTGTAGAGAAGCTCCAAGAGCTCCGCCTTCATCAATTCCGGGACCTGCCAGTCCCAATCCGGGATCACCTCTGCGCCTGGGAATATATCCAACATCTCCAGCATCTCCTCCCTGCTTAGGGGGAGGACGGGTTCTGATGGGGGCCTGACCACGGTATTGAGCTGTATTCGGTCCGGTCCGATCTCCTCTGCCGCCTTGGCGATCAAAGGAGCCTCCTCCTGGTTATAATCCTTGACCAGCATCACCTCCAACCACATCTCCCCATCGAACTCCTCCCTGAAGCGGCAAAGCCCATCGATCACATCGGCGATCCTTATGGTCGGAGGAGGGCAGTTGATCTTCTGGAAGGTGGGCTCTGTGGCAGCATCCAGAGAAGGGAGGACCAGGTCAGCTGCGGCTACCTCTTCCCTTACGAGTGGATCGGTGAGCAGTGTGCTGTTGGTGATAACGGCAACTGGCTTCTCGGTCAGCTCATGGGCCCGACGGATGCACCTCCCGAGGCTTGCGGACAGGGTAGGCTCGCCCGATCCGGCAAAGGTGAGATGGTCGAACTCGTCACCGGAACAAGATGCGATCTCCCGCAATACCTTCTCCTCGGGAGCTAATATCCCCCTCTTGCAGGTGAGAGATGCGGTCCTGCCTATCTCGCAGTAGACGCAGTCCAGGTTGCAGGTCTTATGGGGAAGGAGGTCCACTCCGAGAGAGAGGCCAAGCCTCCTTGAGAGCACAGGTCCGAATATATATTCCATCGCCAACCTCATCAATTAGAACTAGATGGTTGGAGGTCAAGGATCTTCCTTATAGATATTGCCCCTTGGAGAAATGGAAAGGCTTAAGCGAGCATAGGTCAGCTCCTCTGGGCATGGAGAGCGTGGCAGAACTCGTTCTACGGCTTGCGAGAGACGATTATTTCGAACAGCAGAAAGCGGCATGGGACCTAGTGGAGCGTGGACGCGAGGCTGTGAAGCCTCTGGTCGAGGCTCTGATCGGCGGGCGCCCCAGGCAGAGGTACAAGGCCGCATGGGCGCTCGGGCGGATAGGCGACTCCAGGGCAGTGGATCCCCTATGCCGAGCCATGCTCTGCGACGACGACGAGGTGGTTCGCGAGTGGAGCGCAGCAGCCCTCGAGGAGCTTGGCGATCTCTCCGCAGTCCCCTCGCTCGTAGACGCCCTGAGGTTCGATCGTTCGCAGGACGTCCGCCTGAGGGCTTCCTTAGCCCTAAGGGGGCTCTCGGCCAAAGAGGCCTTAATGGAACTTCTTGCCGTCCCCGAATCATCGAGCAGAGGAATGGCGATCACCGCCCTTGCAAGGCTTGGGTGCAAAGAGGCCATGGGGATGGCAGCCATCCTCCTCAATGATGAGGATTCTGAGGTGAGACGTCGTGCAGCGGCCTTCATGGGAAGCGTTGCGACTCCTGAGGCGGCAGAGGTCCTGAGGCCGGCCTTGGCGGACGAGGACCTGGCCGTCAGGGACGAGTGTCTCAAAGCGCTGGGCTGCATCAAAGGGGGGGTGGCCCTGGAGATGGCATGCGTTGCCCTCGGTGACGAGGATCCGCGCGTCAGGCTGACCGCCGTCCAGGTTCTGGGTGAGATCGGCCTTGCGATGGGAGTAGACGCCCTTGTGGCGATCCTCTCCGGCGAGGACCACGACGAGATTCGCGCCTGGGCGGCTTGGAGCCTGGGGGAGATCGGAGATCGCAGAGCCGTGGAGCCTCTGCTCAAGGCCTCTCGAAGCGGGCCAAAGGCCGTGCAAGAGAAGGCCCTGGCATCTTTGAGAGAAGTCTTCGGCATGGATATTCGCTAAGTCTCGGCCTCGATTTGGTGGGGGTGCCGCGAGATCTTGGGATGCCGAGGGATATCCCTCCAAATTTTTGACAAATTCGACATTTCCTTCGCGTATAATTACGAAATATGTCTCTTCCAATACAGTTACATATTATTGATGCCTGATCGTTGATCTAATCCAGAAGATAAATTATTCATTCCATATACATTATGCTGATGTGATCTCCTCGCCGCTCCCGTGAGCATTTGATCCCAGGAATCTAGAGCATTTAACCTGATTATTCGATCGAGGAGGTGGGCTATCGGCCTTGTTTGAGAACTCTAATTAATTAAATATTTTGTATATAAGTTACAGTTTACGATTTATACATTAGTGTTTAGCTCAAGCGTCTATTAATAATATACTGCATCTGTGGAAGGCGTGAGAGTTCATGAGACTTAGGGTTGTGAGTTCCAAGAGCGAGATCAACTCGCTCAACCCGAGTGAGAGGATGGTACACCTGGCCTTCAGGGCCTCGAACGTAGATTTCCTTAACTTGATGCAAAAGTGTCCGAGGCTCAGGTTGGTCCAGGTTCCCCCATCCTATCACAAGACCATGTCGAACGCCATCCAGGTATTCCTGGATATGCAGGGGATCGACCTGCTCGAAGGCGACGTCTGGGGTCACAGAAAGGATCTCGACGAGTACTTCACCGTGAACGAAAGCACTCTGAAGGAGATCCAGTCGATGGTTGAGGGTGGGGCAAACCTCGATGATATGGCAGATCAGCTCCAGAAGAGGGCGCGCTTGGGTCAAGATCTGATCAAGTATATCGCCAAGTCCAAGGTCCTCATCTGATCCTTCCTTTCCCCTCCTCTTGGAAGGGGAGCTTATCTCTTTTCAGTAAGGTTAATCTCATTCTCCTGCCAATGATCGACTCATGAAGGGAGACGTGCTGGTGGTGGGCTCCTCGCCTGCTGGTATCTCTGCCGCGACGGCCGCGGCCAGGGCAGGGGCGAATACCATTCTCATCGATAGGGATCTAGGGAGGTTCAACCATCCGGCAAACACCCTATTCGAGGGCATGGCCAGTCGAATGAATGATGTTGCGTATAAAAGCCATATTAGACATCGCCTTAAGGGGATGAGGATCATCTCGCCAAGAGGATGCAGCATATGCGTCGATACACCAGGCTACTTCCTCGATCGAGAAGGCCTCGACGGGCATATGCTTCGAAAGGCCCGCGACTCTGGCGTGACGCAACTGCGATGCGAGGCTGTCGGCTCCCGGCTCGAGGGAGGGCTCAGATATCTCAATACAACGGATGGGGAGCTTGGGCCCGGGCTCGTCATCGATGCATCCGGCGTGGATGCAACAATTGCGCGAGGGGCCGGGCTCTCCCCCATGCGCCACCCGGAGGACATAGCTTGGGCCTTCGAGGCCACCGTGGAGTGGCCGGGCCTTGGAGATGAGGAGTACTTCGAGTACTGGGTTGGCAGCATCTCCCCTGGCTGGAAGGCCACGTTCTCCCCTGGCGGTGGCGATATTGCCACGCTGGGCGTCTTTGTGAGGGGATACGGCCGGCAGGTCCAGCCCTTCTTTCGCCGATATCTCCGCCATTTTCAGAAGTACAAGGCAGAACGCTATGGCGAGGTCGAATGTCCAAAGGTGATCTCGGTCAGCATGGGGGGCGACCCCATTGCGACATTGCCCGGGGAGATCGCAGGCAATGCCATGATGGTGACAGGCGGCGCGGCAGGGCAAAGCGGCCTTGCCTACTCGATGAGGGCGGGGGAGATCTGTGGGTCAGTGGGCGCCAAGGCAGTCGAGTCCGGGGACATCTCCCTCGTCTCCCTCAGGGCGTACGAGAAGAAGTGGTGGGCCGAGTTTGGAATGGAGTATCGCTTGGGGAGGGCCTCTCTGGAGATGCTTCGATCGATGAGCGACGCCGAGATTGACCGCCTGATTCGAGGACTCGCCGGAAGGAATCTGCTGGCGGGCGGCGGCCAGCTCCAGAAGGCGATCTCTGCCGGCCTGAGCGTCGCCTCGATCATGCCCGGCCTCCCCATCGGCCTTATTCGTCGGATGATGAGCGGCTGATCCCCTCAAGGTTAAATAAAGGTGGGAGAATTTAGGAGACATGATCGAGCTATCCAGCGATCCCTATGTGCTCAAACCAAGGGAAGCGCCCATCACCGAGGTGGACTTCAGGCTTCACCTGAACATAAATTGGTGTCGCGGCGTTCTCTTCAATGTGGTGGCTCAGAGGAACGGCATGGCCATAGTGGAGTACGATGCCATACTCTGGAGCGACGACTCGGTTATGTTCGCCGAGTACAAGGACTCCAAAGCGGCATACAAAGGCCTGAGCACCAGGCGGACCCAGCAGATGGGAGGCTATGCAAAGAACATCGCCCGTGGCCTGGGCTATAGGAAGTACGCCTTTGTAGTGGTGGTCAAGGGCCTGGAGGAGACCACAGCAAAGGGCGGATACGATGTCATACCGTTGCATTTGCTTGGCAACTACCAGCCCAACTTCGCCTCCACCATCACCGAACTCGACTACATGGAGAAGATGGTGGCGAGGTTCGCTCGAGAGGGCCGGGATGATGTGGTCGCGGAGCTAGAGAAGCTGAAGGCGATAATTGAGATGGAGCTCTCTTGAAGGGTGGGCAAGTTTGAAAGGAAGGGCAAGTGCACTAGGGGGGGCGACGATCCTCAATGCCGTCGCCACCTGGAAAGGATCGGCTATGGGAATCGATCTTCGCACCTGGGCCGAGGTGGAGCTCGGGGTGGGCGGCCGGGTGAAGGGCGATCTTCCTGGAGTGGATACGCGTCTGATCGAGAGATCGGCAGAGCTTGTCCTGGAGCATTTCGGCCAGGAGTGCGGTGGGGTTGTGCGCACCAGAAGCGAGATACCACTCGCGAGCGGTCTCAAGAGCAGCAGCGCTGCTGCCAATGCGACCGTGCTTGCAACGCTCGATGCATTGGGGGAGAGCATGGATCCGCTGGAGGCCACCAGGCTAGGGGTCGAGGCTGCCAGATGGGCGGGGGTCACCATCACCGGGGCCTTCGACGACGCCTGCGCTTCGATGCTCGGAGGGGTTGTGGTTACCGATAACCGTCGGATGGCCCTCTTAAAGAGGGAGACGATGGATGCCGAGGTGCTCCTGCTCGTGCCCCCCGAGAAGATCTTCTCAAGCGAGACCGACGTTCTTCGCTCGAGGCTCATTGCTCCGCTCGCCGACGTTGCCTATGACCTCGCAATGAAGGGCGATTACGGCCGGGCCATGACGCTGAACGGCCTGATCTACTGCAGTGCACTTGGGCGTTCTCCCGAGCCCATCCTCATCGCACTGGAGGCAGGGGCGAGGGGAGCGAGCCTCTCCGGCACCGGCCCATCCTACGCCGCCCTCCTGGATGGCGACTGCGATCGTTTGGAGAGCGCTTGGGAGGTATTGGGCGGAAGGGTGATAAGGACTCGTGTGAATAACCAGGGGGCAGACTCAGAGTAGAGGGGTTTTTGTGGAGCTGGCAGATCATCGCAGGGAGGTCAAGGAGATCGACGAGTTGATCGTTGGCCTGATCGAGAAGCGGCTCTGCCTGGCAGGCCTTATCCTCGAGGCCAAGATCTCTCAAAGCATAGCCATCTGTGACCCGGAGCAGGAGGAGAAGGTGTTGGATCGGGCGGCTGATCTTGCCATATACAGGGATATCGATCCAGGGGCTGTGAGGGAGATATTTAACATCCTCATAAGGATGAGCCGGGAGAGACAGCAGGAGCTTCTGGGGGATCGCAAAGGGGATCAGGGGAATAGTCCATGCCAGATGTAGCAGTTATTTCGGGATCCGAATCGGATCGAGGAATCGTAGAGAAGGTCCTGGCCAGGCTCGATGAGGCCGGGGTCAGCCATGAGCACAGGGTGCTCTCGGCCCACAGGAATCCAGTTGAGCTGGATAGGTATATTGAGGAAGCCGAGGCCAGGATATTCATTGCCATAGCTGGACTTGCCGCCGCCCTACCCGGGGTGATCGCATCCAGGACGAAGCGGCCGGTCATCGGGGTCCCGGTTTCAGGCAAGCTCATGGGACTCGATGCCCTCCTCTCCATCGCGCAGATGCCGCCGGGAGTTCCAGTTGCCTGCGTGGGCATAGATGCCGGGGAAAACGCCGCACTATTGGCCTTGCGGATGCTAGAATGCGGAAGATAGCTATTTATACCAAGTCATCGTGATAGACCTCCAAAGGTGGGATAGGATGTACAAGCGGATTTTGATCGCCACTGATGGCTCAGAGAAATCGAACTTTGCTGCCAAAGAGGGCATCGATCTGGCGAAGGCTCTGGGCGCGGATGTCGTCGCGCTCTATGTCCTGAACGAGATCGTGATTGCAAGCGCAGTCAGGCAGCTCGGCTCCGATAAGAAAGAGGTCGAGGCAAAGCTCAAGGCGGCAGGCGAGAAGGCTGTGGCCGAGGTAAAGAAGCTGGGCGAACAGGCAGGGGTCGCTGTGGAGACCATGGTCAGGCAAGGCGCTCCGGCCAACGTGGTAATCGATGTTGCCAGCACCCAGAAGATAGAATGCATAGTCATGGGCAGCCATGGTGAGAGCGGCGTATCCAAGCTGCTCATTGGAAGCGTAGTGCAGAAAGTACTTTACTGGGCCGCTGTCCCAGTGCTCGTAGTGAGATGATATTATGATCGGTGCTGAGTTCGTAGTTGCGGATTCGATGATATTCGGCGCCTTTGCCGTTGTCTTCGTGGTGGGGTCTGTCCTCGCCTATCTGGTGATTAGCCTCATCGGTGGGAGCTGAGCGGAAGAGGGGGGGTACATCCGGCCTGGGCCCAGGGCTTGCTGGTCGGATCCTCTCTCACCTAAGCTTTTCCTTCGATCAGGGCATTCTTTTTATCGATACTTTTGACGTTGCTCCTTCCCCTTTCATGGGTAGCGGGAGAAACGGCTGAGGGGTGTGAGGATTTACAAGCGAAGGTAAAACCCTATATACGGATGATGGCTATCTGCTGAGACGATGACCCCGCATCGCATCTCTATGGGAGCTACATGATCCCCCCTTGGATGAAGGTCATGGACGAGGCGGCGGACTCTACCCCTTCCCGTCGGCGAAAGGGTAGCTCGGCCTTCGTCAAGAAGACGCTCGACGGGATACTGGCCTTCTTTCAGGAGGCCATGATGAACGAAGGGTACGCGAAGAGGGATGGCCTGCTCCAAGGGCTCGACGCGAGAGCGAAGCTGATATCCATACTTACCTTGGTCTTCGCTGTGAGCATCAGCAGGGATCTCGCAGTCCTTGCCGTAGTCTATGGACTGATCCTCCTTCTGGCATTCATGAGCAGGATAGAGATCGCATTCTTCATCAAGCGCGTGTGGCTCTTCGTCCCCCTATTCGCTGGCGTGATCGTAGTGCCCATCCTCTTCAACGTCTTCCTGCCTGGAGACCCATTGATTCATATCGCAGATCTCGGTGATGGCGCAACCCTCGGACCCTTCCATCTGCCGGAGGCAATATACATCACCGTGCAGGGCGCAAAGACTGCCACCCTCTTCACCCTGAGGGTGGCAACCGCCGTCTCTGCCGTGGTGCTCCTCTTCCTCACCACCCCCCAGGCCCTCCTCTTCAAGTCCTTGCGCTCGCTTGGGGTGCCAAAGGTCTATGTCCTTACGACATCGATGGCCTACCGCTACATCTTCCTCTTCATGGATATGATAAGGGACCTCCACATTGCAAAGAGGAGCCGAAGCATCAAAGGCCTTAGCGTCCTCGATGAGCAGAGATGGGTCGGCGGCCGAATAGGCTATATGCTCGTCAAATCCCTTGACTTGAGCGAGAAGGTCCACATGGCAATGGTCTCGCGCGGCTTCAACGGCGAGGTCGTGATACTGCACGATTATCATCTGAGGATGCGCGATTACCTGGCAACAGCCGCATTCCTCTCCCTCTCGTTGGCGTTGACCCTCATCTCATTCGACTACATCCGGATCTGATAACCAATGAGCACCATCTTCGAGCTACAGGACGTCTCCTACACCTACCTCGCCAGGTTTCCCGCCCTAGTGGAAATCAACCTAAAGATCGAACAGGGAGAGCAGGTCTGCCTCATCGGGACCAACGGCTCGGGGAAGTCCACGCTGTTATCGCTCCTCGACGCCCTGATCTACCCAACATCTGGCCGCTTCTATGCATTCGGTCGGCTTGTGGAAGAGGAGGTCTTCGACTCGCTCTTGGAGGATGCCTTCAGGGAGGAGTTTCGAAGAAAGGTGGCCTTCGTCTTCCAGAACTCCGACGTGCAGCTATTCTCCTCGACCGTTCTCGAGGAGATAGCCTTTGGTCCCCTTCAGCTGGGGATGCGCGAGGAGGATGTCGGCAGAAGGGCGGAGGAGCTGATGGAGATGATGGGAATCGCCAAGCTCTCCGCGAGGGCGCCGCATACCCTGAGCGGTGGCGAGAAGAAGAAGGTCTCAATCGCCTCGGCGCTCTCCACCAACCCGCAGGTTCTGCTTCTCGACGAGCCCACAGCCGGGCTAGACCCTCGAACCCAGCTCTGGCTGATAGAGCTGATCCAGGAGCTGGGCGATGCTGGAAAGACGATAATCGTTGCCACCCATGACCTCGAGACGGTCGAGCACATCAGCCAAAGGGCCATCGTCGTGGGGGAGGACCATAGGATAAAGGCGGATCGCACATCTTCTGAAGTCATCCAGGACCGGGACCTCCTTCTCTCGGCAAACCTCATTCACGAGCATGCCCATCGCCACGGCCGCCAACTGCATACCCACATCCATCCCCATCCGGGCCATCATCCGGAGAACAATCATTGAAGGCCTGGAGCTGAGGCGGCCTCCTTCCCGCCCCACCTATTGGATGCTCCACGGCATGGAATCAGAATACGATATCTTGACGGAAATCTAATCCATATCGAAACTCTTCAGCATAGCTCCCCCTGCCGCCTGGATTATCCGATCGTACCTCTCCTCGAATCCCTCGATCTCATCATGCTCCAACCAGGAAGGCCTCAGCGGCTCATGAACACTCTTTGAGCGCCTCCCCCGCTGGCTGGCCGGAGGCCATAGGTTTATGCTGGATGCTGTCCAATGATGTGATGATGTATCAGGGAGTGGCGGTCCTTCTGCAGGCGAGGAGGATTCCGGCCAGGGGTGAGGCGGGGGAGATGCATCCCGCCCCCTGTAGCCCTCGTCAGCGCGAGCCCGCGAGCGATCCTAAAAAACAGCCTTCGGCTCCTTGGGGACTTCGATCGCATAGCTGCCGATCGGGGGTATTGCAAGCCCTAATCGAAGCCTTAATGCGATCCAGCCTTCGATCACACCGACGAGGTCTTCCCTGCACTCCTCTTGCGTCTTTCCCTGCGCCCAAACTCCTCTCAGCTCGGGGACCTTCCCAAAAAACGGCTCAGGATCGTCTATGATCTCATAGGTTGCCCGATCCATTGCAGCGGCGATGTACTACTCGGCAAACATAACGATGGTATATGGCGTGCTATATCTTGGATTTTGCGGCTACTCCCCCACCATTTCCTCTCCCACAACCTGCCACGTATCCCCCGCCCTCTGGAGCAGGAAGAGATATCCGAGTCCCGCATCCCAATTCTCCAGCTCCTCCACGAAGACCAGCGCCTGGTCGCCGGACTCGCTATAGCCGACTGCTGACAGGCCGAGGATCTCCCTGGCCTTGTCGCCCGGGCTTGCCAGGCGATAGGAGCCCTTCAGGGAGAACCTCCTCTCAAGGGGGCGGTCCACAGCGTTTGCTGCGAGGAAATCGTCGAGGGTGCTCTTCTCCAAGCGAGGCGAGGCGTGGCCGAAGTTGGATCGAATCGGCGCATGGGATGGATAATGGGTGAAATCCCTGATGGTGACGGCGTCGAGCCCCTTCTCCTCGGCTAGGCCTTCGATCACGGCCGAGTAGACGGCGTAATCCCTCTCATCGCCTTCTGAGATGCATCCGGCCAAGGCCAGGCCTAGGAGGAGGATGGCAAACCTGGAGGGGCTGCCCGCGCTCGACGATCTCATCTTGGCATCGCCCCGGAGCCGTTCAGGCCACCTGCTTTCCTGCGGCCGGCCCCCACATGGCGTTGTAGATGGCTTCCACCTTGACGACGATTGCAGCCTTCGCCGGGAGCTTGGGGTTGATCCCGTGCACCCAGATTGCCATCTCATCATGCACAGCCCCTGACTTATGCACCTCGACGCGGCCCTTGATCTGGAAGGACTTCTTGGTCTCCGAGCTGTAGCAGAGCACGGAGATCTGGGGGTTCTCATCGAGGTTGTGCGCTGTCTTGTAGAAGAAGTTGTCTGCGATCAACAGCGTCTCGTCGTCGATGATCTTCAACAATCCTACGAAGACGACATTAGGGACGCCATCCTTGCTCGCCGTGGCGATCGGAACGGGCTTCTGTTTCTCCAATGTCTCCCTCACTTCGACCGGCATCTTCACCATATCGAATCACCATATTGGTTAACGATTGCAATTTATTTATCCCTTGCGTCCCGACAGGATTTGAGGAAGTGGGCGGGAAAGCCCCTGTAGGATGCGGCGTGGAGGTGGACGTAGTTGGCAAGCATCCCGCGTTCGACTATTCCGTCGAGGCCGCCCGCGATTCCATCGCCGCGATCAAGGCGCATTGCGTACTCGACCTTCGCGTCGTCGTCGAGGACGAGCTCGGAGTGATGGAACTCGTGGCCCAGGAAGGAGGAGCCCGCAGGGCCGAGCAGGCAGTCGCGGGAGAGCTGGCCGCTTATGTAGCTTACGATCCTCCTCTTTCCCTTCCTGGCAATGCCTGGGACGAGGCCGACGAAGGAATGGCTCTCGGTCTCGCCATCGGACCTGGGCCACTCCATCTCCCTTGCGAGATAGATCAAGCCGCCGCACTCGGCGTATATGGGAAGCCCCGCCTCCTGTGCCCTCACGATCGAGCGCATCATGCCGGCGTTCTGGGATAGGTCTTCCGCATAGATCTCGGGATAGCCGCCTCCGATGTAGAGGCCGTCGATATCGGGCAATGAATGGTCCCGTATGGGGCTGAAGGGCACGACCTCGGCTTCGCTGAGCTCCATCAGCTCCAGGTTGTCGCGATAGTAGAAGTTGAAGGCCTCGTCGAGGGCAACGCCGATTCGAAGCCCTTCGCCGGCTCGGGTTGGCAGATAGAGGTCGGGCTCCGGAAGATCGAGGGGCTTCGCCTCTCCTGCAAGCTCGAGTATCCGGGGGATATCGAGCCCTTCCTCCACGATCGCCCTGATGCGGCCCAATCGCTCGATGAACCCCTCGTGCCTTTTCTCCCCCTCAATGAGTGGCACGAGTCCTAGATGGCGCATGGCAAGATGCATCGACTCGTCCCTGTGGATTGCGCCTACGACCTCAACTCCGGCATGGGCCTCGATCTCCCGGCGGGCCTTCTCCTCGTGTCTTCCTCCTCCAATCTTGTTCAGTATCACCCCAACCATCGAGACGCCCGGATCGAACTCCTTGTAGCCCTTCACGAGGGCGGCTGCGCTTCTCGTAATCGATCTCGCATCGACCACCAAAATGACGGGCAGATCGAGCAACTTTGCGATCTGGGCGGTGGAGCCGATATCGCCATCGTAGCCTTCGTATAGGCCGCGGACGCCTTCTACCACGGCGATTCCCGCGCCCCCGGCTGCATGGGCGTAGACCTCCTTCACCGTCCGGGAGTCCATGACGTGGCCGTCGAGGTTGCGGCAGGCTCTCCCCGTGATCCATGTGTGGTAGCTCGGATCGATATAGTCCATGGCAACTTTGAAAGGCTGGACCAGAAGGCCCCTTGCCCGGAGTGCCGATAAGAGCCCGGCAACGATCGTGGTCTTGCCGCTCGAGCTTCTGTCCCCGGCTATCAGGATGCGGGGAACCTCCGAGCTGCGGGTGGCCGATCCTCCACTCGATGATCCTAGGACCTTCGCTCCTCTCACCGATTCTCTCATCGATCCGCTCATCGAACCACTCCCTTGCATCTGCAAGGCATCCTGGCCATAATCTTAATAGCTGACATGGAACGACTCCATAGAACCCAAGGGCCGAGAGGGCATATAGGTTATCCTGAATAGGCCGCGGCTCGAAGACGAGGCAACGATCGATGAAATTGTGGAAGCTTAATGGGGAGGTAGGGCCGGTTCTCTTGTACGCGGTCCTATCTCTCATACTGCTCGCCTCCTGGTCAGGTGCAGCTGGCCAGGCGGTGGAATCGGCCCAGGTGAGGGGATACATGGCCTGGGGCCCTGCAAGCTGGGACGCACATGACTTCGGCTGGTTCTACTATGAGCCCGATGACGATTCAGGAGGTGAGAGGCTGGATGTGTATCCCATGGGCCGAATGGTGCCCGAGGGTGGTCTCTTGTACTCCAGCAGCGTCTGGTCTCAGGAGTACAATCACGAGGATTGGGGTAGGTTTCGGGCAGTCGCCTTCATGGGAAAACCATACTTCGTCGGCTACCCCAACAGCACCTTCACCGACGAGGTCGACACATTGGACGAAGGGGATATGAGGGTGGTTTTGCTCGACGTGGACTCCGAGGTCACCTTCAACACAAGCCTTCCCCTGGCGTTGGCCGAAGGGTTCATCCTGGCACTTCAGGATGTCTCGGATGACGGCCAGGATGTCTATCTGACCCTCTATCAAGGCAAAGCCGCTGTAGACCATGCCGTGGTCCGTAGCGGCGAGACCTACAGCTACAAGGTCGGCGATGATGAGATCCCGATCATCCTGGTGCACGTCCAGAGCGCCATGAAGGGGCGAGATGAGTCCCTCTGCCAGGTCGACGGCGTCTTCCAGGTAGAGGAGACGCCCTCCGTGCACCTCTCCGATGGCCAGCATCTGGAGAAGCTCGTCCTCTCCGAGTTCTCCTCCGATGGAATGGTCTTCAAGAGCTCAGAGGACATCTCCCTCTCGCCGGATCGCATGATCCTCCTCGCAGGAAAGCTCTTCTTGAGGGTTATCGACGACCTCTCCCTGCTCTACTACCCTGTTGGCGTATACGATGAGTATGGTTTCCATGCCATAAGAGGGCCGGTCGTGGAGGGCGATTCCCCGTGGCCCTCCAGGTTCGCGGATGCCTCGGCAATGGCTCAGGCCGAATGGACCTCGTTAAACACCCCTTGCCTCTACTTCGACGACGATCAGAAGATAGGGAAGGAGACCATCTTCATGAACGGATCTGAGGGGAGGATCATTCCCTGGGCCTATTTCGTGCCTGGGGAGAGCGGCCTTGATGTAAATGGCATCTTCTACTACTCCCTTCCCCAGTGGCGTGAGTTCGAGAGAAAGGAATGGGGGGCTTACGATGTGGTGAGCCTCTTTGGCCAGCTCTGGTTTGCAGGATATGGTCGCTACACCAGCCAGGAGATCGGCCAGGCAAGCCCCCTCGATTATGAGGAGCTGATACCGATCCTTATCGATACGGATCGGCGCGACATCGCCGGGAAGGGGGATATATTCCGGCTGCAAGGGGGCTATACCCTCTTCGTCCAGGACGTGGGAAAGGAGAGGGCCTTCTTCAGCATATATAAGGACGGGAGATGGGTCGACAACTCAACGATATCCTCAAACAGCACCTACGTCTACAAGGAGGACGTGAGGGATATCCCTGACCTTCCCATCTTGGTGATCCATGTGGGCGCCATCTTCGAGGACCTCTCCAGGAACTTCGCAGAGATCGATGGCCTCTTCCAGATCTCAGACCAGATCTACCTGCCCATGGAAAGCGGGATGGAGTTCGACAAGATGGTCCTGCTCCAGGCCGATCATGGCATTATCTTGATGGGGAACCACGAGGTAATCGACCTCAAGCGCGATTCCATCATTACATTATGGCCGGAGATCGCAGGCCTCTGGAAGGCGATGAACATTCGCGTCGCAGACAACGATACTCTCCGTTACTTCCCCTATACGGTGGAGTATGTAGTCCCTCCTCCCCAGATAGTGCAGCTCTCGGCGACGAAAGAGGTGACGCCGCCGACCCTTGCCAACTTCAGCATGCTCATTCAGGGGGCTGAGATCGAGGGGGTGCTGGCCGAGGTGGTGGACCCCTACGGCCGAAAGGTATCGAGCATGGACATCACGTCCACTGGCGTAGGATCGGGAGACCACTGGTCATATCAGTGGTCATGGGTGCCCACTGTCTCCGTCTTGAGCGATGATGGAACCCTGGTCCCGGATCTGAACTGGGTATTGCCTTCGGCCATCCTCTACCAGCCGGATTCCTATCCGCTGGAGGTTGGGGTCAAGTTCGACAGCTCCGGAAGGATCGCGGGCATCACCGACCTCGCAGGGGAGATATACTACATATCGCCTTCGGAGTACGCCAGATCTGGTCTGGACTATGCGACGATGCTAGGAAACCGCACCCTTCGAGAGGAGCTGATCAAGATCGTGCCCAACCAGAGCATCTTGGGCTTCATAACCTATGTAAACGGCACAGCGGTCAGCCAGAGCAACCATACGTTGCAGGGATCCCTCGAGGCCCTGGAGCCTCAACTCATCCGCCTTCCAGCGCCCCCTGGCGAGTACGGGCTCGCCATCAAGATGGCGAATGTGATCACGTCGCGCGCTGAGGGGGGCTTTCCGATCAAGGTCTTGGCCCAGCCCTCGGAGCCGAATGCTATTGATCAGCCGCTCTCGGATGATGAACAGGCAGCGGACGAATCCGGAGGGAAATCCAGAGACGAGACGGCGACGAAGAGAAGCCCGGGGGCAGGGTTATTGGCAGCGCTGCTTGCCTTCTTCGCATCCGAAAGGCTGCGCAGATGAGCCATCCGGTATCCTTTTTACCTTGTATGATCAAATATATGGTCCATGAGACCGATTGCCTTTCTTCTCTGTATTGCGGTCCTGGCGGGCTTTACTCTTCCATCGCTCTGCCAGGACGATGGCGATATCTGCCTGATCTGCCCCTATTGCGGCGCCATCTACAGGCTCTCGCCGCTCGAGGTAGCCGAGACCGATCCCTTTGAGCTCTGTCCCAACTGCGGCCTTGCTTGGGCCAAGGACTTCGTTCCGTTCTCCTGCTCGGATCTGGATGAATCCCTCGACGACGGTGGCGATGGCATTGATCGCGGCACCGATTACGAAACCGATAGCGTAACCGAGGACGATTGGAACGAGCCCGAGTCTCCCACCGGCAGGATCGATTCCTCCGATCTGGCGGGAACCGCCCTATCCGATCCTGTCGGGGATCCGAATGCTAACTATGTTGTGCTCATGGTAGTTCCCCCAAGTGAGTATCAGGAGGACGAGCTGGACATCCCGATGGATCGCTTCCGGGAGATGGGGATGGAGGTGGATCTAGCTTCACTTGGCACGGCAACTGCAATCGGCATGAACGGCGGATCTGTAGAGATCAACCTGAACATAACCGATGCGAACCTCTCGCGATATGATGCAGTCGTCTTCGTGGGAGGGATGGGCATAGACATGCTGAGGCTATACGAGAGATCCGAGTATCTGGACCTGGCTCGAGAGGCCGAGGGGGCAGGCCTCGTCGTTGGGGCGATCTGCCTTGCCCCGAAGATACTGGCGAACGCCGACCTCCTTCGGGGAAGGGTGGCCACTTCAAGCGATCCGGACTACATCATAGCAAAGGGCGCCGATTTCAGGGACCAGGAGGTCGTAAGGGACGGCCTGATTGTGAGCGCAAACGGCCCCGAAGCTTCGGGGAAGTTCGCCGATGCGCTGATCGAGGCGATGGCTGAATAGGGCGCGATAAGAGTGCGAGATGGGGGGCTTGGTGCTGCCGGGGGGAACGCCCGGGCGGGTCGCAAGGCCTATGCACCGCGTCCTTCCTTCGTCCTACCCCATCTTCCGTATGCCTCGCCGAGCGCGCTTCCGACTGCCTTCATGGAGGCGTCGACCTTCCTCCGATCATTGCCCCCCTCCGCCGAGAGGTGGAGCGTGAAGCGGCCGTTGTAGGCAAGCGCCCTCAGGAAATGGTCGACCATCGCAAGATCCATCCCCTCGAGCTCCCTTCCCCTCCAGGAGATCTCCCCCACGAATCCTGGCTCGCCGAGGCTGACCGCAGCCGTGGCCCAGCTCTCCCCGGAGGGAACGATGGAGCTCCCCCAGCCCTCTCCCTCTGGAATGGCTTGCCCCAGCGTGATTCCCACGTCCTCCACGGTGTGATGCTCTCCGCAATCGAGGTCGCCCTTGGCCACAACTTCGAGGTCCCAGCCTGCCGCAAAAGCGAGAGTGCGTAAGATCTCGTCCAGGAGCCAGACCCCGGTATGGGCCTTGCACTCGCCTCCTCCATATGGGTCCAGGGTGACCTCTACCCTCGTCTCCCCGGTCTCCCTCGTCCTATGTATGGGCATGGCAAGCCCCATGGGAAGCCATCCTATGAAAAGCTAGGGTCATCCAGCTCCTCTCCCCGCAAGATCGACTCCTCTGCCTCCTCTTCTCGTCCGAGCGCTTTTAGGCTTCCTCCCCTGTTCATCCAGGCGGTGGTGTAGAGGGGATCGATCTCTATCGCCTTCTCAAAGCACATGAGGGCCTCGTCATGATCGCTTAAGGAGCTCAAGGCCACCCCCTTGTTGTTCCAGGCATAATTGTCGAAGGGATCGATCGCTATCGCCTGATCGTAACTCTCTATTGCCTCATGGTGGCGCTCCAGGTTGTCGAGCGCAGCTCCCCGATTATTCCATGCCCGCCTGGCATCGGGGCCCGAGGGATTCAGCTCGATGGCTCTTGCGTAGCTCTCCACCGCCCGCTGATAGAGGCCCATGTTGTGGAGGGTAAAGCCCCGAGCGATCCAGCTCCTCGCGTTCTCGGGCTCGATGCTGATTGCGCGATCGCTGCATTTCAAAGCCTCGTCGAGGCGGTCGAGCTCGTTTAGGACGATTGAAAGATTGCGCCATGCCCCGGCCAGGGAGGGATCGATCTCGGCTGCCTTTTCGAGGCTTGCGAGGGCATCGGCGTAGCGGCCGCTCTTTCGAGCGACGATCCCCCTCGCGAGCCATTCGCGAGCATCGTCCTCGGGGATCATCTTCCCCCTCATATCGATCCTCCGTTCATAGGCCAACCTCGACTATTGCCTTCCCATCTGGCTTCGTCCCTATATATGCCTCGGCCTCGGCTTCGGCAGAACCGTCCATGGTCAAGGTATAAATTCCCACAGGACCACCGAATCCACGATCTCCATGTCGATGAAGGCCAAATGCGCGATACTTCTCCCCCTATTGCTCTTATCCTCGGCTGCGTCCACCCCCTCGATCGAGTGGCAGAGGTTCATCGGCGGTGCAGGCAAGGATGGCTTCGACGCCATGGTGAAGGCCGAAAGCGGCCGATATCTGCTCGCAGGCATGACCACCGAAGAAGAGGACCGCCAGGGCTGGTTGGTCTCGATCGACGAAGATGGCAAAGAGCTCTGGAACAGGAGCTGGGGGGGCGATGGCCGCGATCAGTTTCGCTCTCTTGCCCTCACCTCCGATGGAGGCTGCATAATCGCTGGGATCACCATATCCTATGGGGGGGGAAGGCAGGATATGTGGCTTGTCAAGGTGGACGAGAACGGCCGCCTCGAATGGGATCGAACCTTCGGCGGACCAAATGACGACGAGGGATGGGGTGTGAAAGTCACCTCTGAAGGGGGGTACATCGTCGTTGGGAGGACCGAGTCCTACGGGACGCTCGGAAGCGATGTATGGCTTGTCAAGGCCGACTCCTTGGGACGACGTGAATGGGAGAGGACTTTTCCCGCTTCGGGAGATGCCCTGGGACGGGCGATACTGGTCGTTCCAGGGGGATATGTGATAGCGGGGAGGGCCGAGCAAGAGGAAGATAGCGATCTCCTCTTGATCAAGACTGACCTTCGGGGAGTTCAAGAATGGTCCTTTTCCTGGGGGCTTCCAGAACATGACGAGTTCGCAAACACCATCGTGGAGACTGCCGACGGGGACTTTCTCCTCGTTGGGGGGACGGAGTACTACAGTCCTAGCAGCGATCCCCTGATCGTAAAGGTCGATCGGGGTGGGAGGCCGCTCTGGAACAGCACGATGCCTGGAGAAGGCGATGATTGGCTCAATGCCGTCCTCGAGGTTGCGGAGGGCCTAATGCTAGCGGGCGTCACCACCCGTTCCGGGAATAGGGATCTCTTGCTGATGAAGACCGATTCGCTGGGAAGGCAGATCTGGGATGCTGTCCTCGGCGCGGAGGATGACGATCTGGGCTGGGCCCTCGAGCAGGCAGGCCACGGCTACGTCGTTGCCGGCTCTTCTGTGAGGGATGGAGATGAGCAGGGCTGGTTGCTGAAGGTCGATCCCTCGTGATCTATCTCGTATCTCTCCTTGTTTCAACCGCGAATGAACGCGAATGAACGCGAATATTATCCTTTAATTTGGGTGTAGTTGCGGTTCCTCTGAGCGTTTATATGGCGCTCTCATCGAGTTTAGGCATGCCGAAGTTGGCAATAAGTCCAAGTGGAAGATTGGTAGCCTTCAAGTAATTGAGAAGTTGCCATCTCGTGTCCATTGGGCTCGCGAGGGCATATTCATCGAGGGCCAGGCCTTCGCCGGCGATATCTTCATAACCCGTGTCGCCCTTGCCGGAGGCAACTTGCCTCTTGGAGGGCAATTGCGAGGTATTCCCTTGTGCCCTGTCTACTTGGAGATCATGCGTCCGGCAAACTGTCTGATGGCTGGCATTGCTTCTGCAATCGGCTTACTAGTCGCCGATCCAACTCCGCCCTTGGTCGCCCTGATTCTGGTATCTTTCACGGTCTTCCTGATCACCGGAGCGGGCAACGCGATCAACGATTACTTCGATAGGGAGATCGACGCGGTCAATCGACCGGCTCGCCCCATCCCAAGCGGCAGGATGGCTCCAGGGACCGCTCGTTCCTGGTCCTTCGTTCTCTTTGCCTTGGGATGCGTTCTTGCGGCCATGCTGAACGGACCATGCCTCGCCGTAGCCGCGATCAGCTCGGCCGTGCTCTACCTCTATGCCCGCACCCTCAAAGGGACGGTTCTTCTTGGAAACGTCTGCGTGAGCTATCTTACGGGATCCACCTTCCTCTTCGGAGGACTGGCCTCGGGCGGGATCGGACCCGCGGGGGTGCTCGCCCTCCTCGCAGGCCTTGCAACGATGGGACGGGAGATTGCAAAGGATATCGAGGATATGGTGGGCGATTCCAGAGGCGGTGCCCGGACGCTGCCCATCGTGGTTGGAGGGCGGCCTTCGGCCCTGCTCGGCTCGGCCTTGATCCTCGCAGCCTTGATATTGAGCTACATGCCGGCGCTCGGGAGGGTCTATATGGCCGTGGTAACCCTGGCGAACGTCGCATTCGCGTTCTCAATTCTAAGGCTCTTGAAGGGCGATGCCAACGGCGCCCAGAGGTCGATCAAAGTGGGGATGGCTGTTGCCCTCCTGGCCTTCCTTGCAGGGGCCTTGGCTTGAATCGTGTCAGCGGTGAGCGAAGTAGGCAACCACAGGATCGACGGAGTCTATCCTCACAAATCCGTAGCGCTCGAACTGGATGACGGAATCGAGCTCCGTTGTGATTCCGGGCTCACCTATTCCCCGGTCGTTCCTCTCAGGTCCCAATACCTCCACTGGGATCCCATCGAGTGGAGCCCAATGGATGATGCTCAGCTTGCTCGCCTTGGCGGTCTCGGGGCTCGAGTCGAGGTAAGATGCCCTAGGCGGATCGACCGATGTGATCTCTATGTTGCAGAGGTCCTTCAGGCGAAGCCTGTCCCCCGGCCCGAACCTGTCGAGGTCGCTTCTGCAGATGTAGAGCCTCCCCCCGGCAGCGATCTCGCGAAAGCCCCTGTCTTGATCCGGATGGAGGGGGGCCATTGCCTTGGATGGGACGCCGCCAACAACTTCCAGGAGCACGGGATCCCAGACGAAGAAGCGACGGTTTGCGATTCCGTCGATGAGCTTCCTGTTCTCGGCGTAGATGGTGTCCATGCTAATGCTGATGTCGGTCTCGCCAACTCCAAGCTCGATCATGAACTTCCTAAGGGCCTCTGCCTCGATTCCCCGCCGGCGCATGGCCCTAACTGTGGGAAGCCGGGGGTCGTCCCAGCCCGCGTACTCGCCTGCCTCTATGGCTGCCCTGAGCTTGCTCGTGCTGAATGATCCGAACTGATGGATCTTTATGCGGCCCCAGTGGATGGTTCGGGGGTACTTCCATCCCATGTGATCGTAAAGGTACCTCTGCCTTCTCTCGCTATCCATCAGGTCCTTTCCCCGGATGATATGGGTGACCCCCTGGAGGTGGTCTTCCACAGCCGACTCGAAGTCCAGAAGGGGCCATACCCGATACCTGTCCCCCACGATGGGATGGCTTTGAGTGACTATCCTGAAGGCGGCCCAATCCCTAAGGGCAGGGTCTTTGTGACCGATATCGGTCTTGACCCTCAAGACCGCCTCGCCGACATCCAGGCCGCCGTCCAGCATCCTCTTCCAATGGGCCATGTTCTCCTCTGGACTAAAAGATCTATGAACGCAAGGCCGTTTCGCGTCTTTAAGGGCCTTGAAATCCCCCTGAGAGCACATGCAGACATAGGCCCCGCCGCAGCGTATCAGCTCCTCAGCTATCTCGTAGTAGAGGGGCAGCCTCTCGCTTGCGGTGATCACCTCTTGGGGATGGGCTCCGAGCCACCGGCAGTCCTCCAGGTACCAGCCGTAGGCTTCAGGCATGGGCCGCTTCTTCACCGGATCCGTATCATCGAAGCGGATGAGGAACCTCCCGCCATAACGCTTGACGTACTCCGAGTTGATGATGATGCCCCGGGCGCTTCCGAGGGTTGGGGGTCCGTTTGGGTTTGGGGCAAACCTCATTACAACGCCCAAATCAGCGTCATCGAGGGGTGGCAGCCCCTTCTCCGGCTCCTTCTTTTGAGAGAGCTCCTCTAAAAGCTCAGGGGCCAATGCCTCCAGGCGACATCTCCACTCCGAAGCCTCCATGCGATTGATCTCGTCGAGCACCGATCCCACAAGGGGTCCGATCTCCTTGGCTCGGGGTCGAAGCTCTGGATGCTCGCCCATAAGCTTTCCCATAACCGCTCTGCTCTCGGGAGCGGCATTGTACTTCACCGCGTTCTGGAGGGCGTACCTCTCTATGAGCTCCCTGATCTCATCCATCTCTATAGCTCCTTTGAAAGGGCGCTAATATTAGCGTCTGGGGCCAGGGGTGGACCTCGCAACTACATTAACCTGATCCCGCCACCTTCAGAGCTTCGCGAATTATCTCCTCGTGGTCGAATGCGAGCGGCGGCAAGCGATCGAGGGGAAATATCTCGGCCGCACAGGCGTCGGATCCGGCCTTAGGCTTGCCGCGGCCGCAAGCGAGAAAACAGATGGAGACCACATGGCCTCTAGGATCGCGACGGGGGTCGGAGAAGACTCCGACGAGGCGTAGATCCTCGAGATCCACCCCGGTCTCCTCCATAGCCTCGCGGCGGGCCGCATCCTCCACGCGCTCTCCAACCTCGACAAAACCCCCGGGTAGGGCATAGCTGCCCCGGTAGGGCGGGTTATCCCTTCGGATCAGCACAAGTCCCCCTTCAAGGAGGATCACGATGTCCACAGCTAACGATGGAGTCCTCGTCTTTACCACAACCTTTATATATGGCTAGGTGCTGGAAGGGACCGAAAGGTTTATATTAGACTAATGTCGTGGCATGCCTACGGCGAAAGTCGATTTAATTTCAATCTCCCTCCTTTACCCTACATCCAATCGGCTTTTGCTATATTCTTCTTATGCCTTCGCCCATTAGGTTCTATCGAGGTGGAACATGTCCTTTCATATTGTGAAGATGGGTGGGAGCCTGATCTCCAATGCCAGGGAGACGATTCGCCTCCTCGGTGCCGAGAAGGATCACGGCTTCCTGATAATCCCAGGCGGCGGGCCCATGACCGACCTCGTCAGGGAAATGGATCACCGTCTTGGGATCGCCGAGGAGACAGCCCATTGGATGGCGATACTTGCGATGGAAGAGTACGCTTACTTCCTCGCCGACGGGACAGGCGCCGGGCTTACGAGGAGCCCAATAGTTCGCAACCGAGGTGTCCAGATCCTTCTCCCTTACCAAATGCTCTTGGAGGATGATCGCGGCCTCGATAGGGACTGGGATCACACCTCCGACTCGGTGGCAGCCCTTGTGGCCGCCCGAATGGGCCGGGATTTCGTCAAGGCAACGGACGTCGATGGAGTGATCTTGGATGGTCGGCTCGTGGAAGAGGTCTGGGCCGATGAGCTCCTGGGAGTCTCCACCTGTGTGGACCAGGGGACGATCCGGATGCTTATGGCTGGGGGCGGATGCTGCCGGGTTCTCAATGGATCGAGTCCGGAGCGCTTCGTCTCCGCCCTGCTTGAGGGACGCTCAGGAACAATTATAAGAGGGCGGGGGAGATCAAAGCCTTCTGCATAGGAAGGTTTATACCAGGTTATACGTCTAGGGGTTGAGAGGATACATGAAGGAAACACCTGAGAAATGCATATCATGCGGCATAACCCTGATCGGGGTGGGGGGAGTTAGGTTTCCCTGTCCCAGCTGTGGGACCATGATCGCCAGATGCAATAAATGCAAGCATCAGAGCAACGAGTATACCTGCAAGGGCTGCGGGTTCCAAGGTCCTTGAGGTGATATGAATGGGAGAGGCAGCGGTAAGGCTGAAGGTGATGCCTGAGAGCACCGACATCGACTTCGGAAAGCTGAAGGAGGGCATCAAGGCGGCCATCCCCGCCAAAGTCAGGCTCCACGCGATGGAGGAGCAGCCCATAGCTTTCGGGCTGAAAGCCCTGATCGTTGTGGTCATCATGGACGACAAGGCCGGAGATGGTCCCGAGGAGACGGAGAGGGCGTTTTCCAAGATCGAGGGAGTGGAGTCGGTAGTGGTGGAGGAAGTAGGCCTCCTCTAAACATTTTTCCCGGGCCAAATTTGTTGGGCATGTAGATCAGAGGTAGATCGTTACCTTCGCAAGGTAAAGGCCGCGGGTTCGAGTCCCGCCATGTCCATGGTCTCGTCCTATTCGGAGCATCTGCCTCCCCTCATCCGCTCGATCGATGCTGCGCGTTGGAAGCTCTCAACGCCCGTCCGAGTTAAAGGTCTCTTCGGGAAACGTGCGCGAGGGTTCTTATGGTCAATATGAATCTTAGGATGCATTGCCGAATGATCTCCAAGGGGGATTATGCAAGCTACGTCTTGGGGGTGGATATCGGGGGCACGCATACGAACCTTGGCGTAGCCGGCGTCGCTTCGGGAAAGGCAACCCTCCTCTACTCAACCCACTTCCAAACCCAGGAGCTGAGCTCTCTTATTCCTGCCATTAGGGACACTCTCGAGGTCGGATGGGACCGGTGGGGGATCGAGGTGAAGAGCGGCTGTGCCGGGGGCGCAGGTCCTGCTCTGGCATGCAGGAGGTCTCGGCTTACAAACGTCCCCTGGGATCTCGATGCCGATGAGATCGAGAGGGAGTTCGGCTTCGATGAGTTCTACATAATTAACGACTTTCAGGCCATAGGCTATGGCATCGACCTCCTCGGCGAGGGCGATCTCCTCCAGGCGAAGGCTGGCTGGCGAAGCCCGGGTGAGACGATGGGAATCATCGGGGCGGGAACTGGCCTAGGCAAAGCCATAATGATCCACGATGGCGCTGGATATCGACCGCATCCGAGCGAGGGCGGACATGGGGACTTCCCCCTCCATGACGACTTCGATCTCGATATGGCCCGATCGCTCAGGGGGGATAGGAAGACTCCGCTCTCTTACGAGGACGTGCTATCGGGCCGCGGAATCGAGGGGATATACGCCTTTCTCAGCGGGAGGGAAGGCAAAGGCACGCGATCGAGGGAGATTTTGGGGGCAGAGGGTAAGGCTGCCCTCATATCCAAATATCGGCTCGAAGACGATCTCTGTCGGGAGGCCTTCAGTGTATACGCCAAGTGCTACGCGAGATGCGCCAAGAACTTCGTTCTCGACTGCCTGGCTACAGGAGGCCTGTATATCGCGGGGGGGATAGCTGCCAAGAACGCGGATATATTTCTATCTTCCAAGTTCCAGGAGGAGTTTCTGAATGCGGAGAAGCAGAGGTCGCTTCTCGAGAGGACACCTATCCACGTCATACTGAACTACGACGTGAGCCTCTACGGCGCCTGCCATGCCGCAACCATCCCCGCGAGTCAGGGATGATCGTCCTCTTTGAGAGCCTTCTCCGTTGCCTGATTTGTCGCAAGGCGGGCACTGACGTTGCTCAACCGACAAGTTTTTAAATCATTTCAAGGAAGCAAATGGGAAATTGATATGTTGGCAGAGTATACTATAACACCCTCGAACTAACCAAGCATAAGGTCATCAGTATTGATGAATCGTACTTCATAGGGTTTCCTGTCTTATATGGTGTATGGGCTACTGGTAAGGCCATCGAAGAATACCGGTAAAGAGCTTATCACCGCGGTCGAGGGCTGTATAATGCAGAGGTTGAGGCTAGATCTATCTATCCCGCCGATCGGTGGTCATACCATAGAAGTATCCACGGAGCCAATTTCAGTTGTCTAAACTCACTCCCGTCCGGAGGCATGACTTGGTCGGACGATTGAGGAAGCTGGAGTTTTGGGGATCATATTCCGGTTCGGATCGTAAGTATACATGGCTGTGGAATAAGATGGGCTGAATAGTTACTCGATCAGATGCATAACATACGGTTAGGTGGTGTGAAAATGACTCGATGTTGTCAGAGGTTGGCCCCGTGGTTGGGGATAGTAATTGCGATAGTATTGATAGGAGTGGCGCAGGGGGCTACGATTACCGTCGGGCCAAGCGGCGCCGACTACGCCAATATCCAGGATGCCGTCGACGCCGCCTCGCCGGGCGACACCATAATCGTCAATGACGGGACCTACATCGATAGCGCGAACGTGGGCACGCATCACCTGACCATCAAATCGGCGAACGGGAATGCTTCTACAATCTTCTGGGCGGAACATCCCGACGACCACGTCTTCGAGGTGAACGCGGACTACGTGACCATAAGCGGGTTTGCCGTTAACGGCGCTACAGGAACCGCTCGAGCTGGAATATTCCTAGCCAACGCAGATCACTGCACCATCTCGGGCAACACCGCCAGCTTGAACTACGACTACGGCATCTACCTGGTGGATTCGAGCTACAACATCATCTCGGGCAACACCGCCAGCTCGAACGACTGCGGCATCTACCTGGAGGATTCGAGCGACAACATCATCTCGAGCAACACCGCCAGCTCGAACTACGACGGCATCTACCTGGAGGATTCGAGCGACAACATCATCTCGGGCAACACCGCCAGCTCGAACTACTTCGGCATCGAACTGTATGGTTCGAGCAACAACTGGGTCTACAACAACCGTTTTTTCGATAACGTCTGGAACGCCTGGGAGAGATACGACAACGGCAACAACCGCTGGAACGTGCTGAAGACCCACGGCAAGAACATCATCGGCGGCTCATGGATGGGCGGGAATAGCTGGAGCAATTACGATGGCCGTGACATAGATGGTGACGGCCTGGGCGATACAGGCCTGCCTTACAACTCCGATGGCTGGATAACGACTGGCGGCGACGGGCATCCACTGTGCGATGTCGGTTACGATCCGAGGATCGCCGTCGATAAGACCGGTAACCTCACCGAAGGAGCACCTTCTACCAACGTCAACTTCACAATCACCGTGACAAACACCGGCAACTGTGCGCTGAACGTCACCGCCGTAGATACTATCCCGACCGGTATGAGCTACGTCTCCTCGACCGGAGGAGGATTGCAGTCGCCTGCCGGAACGGTAACCTGGGATCTCGATACTTTAGCAGCCAGCGAGTCTGCCACAGTTTACCTGGTAGCTCACGTAGACACCGGAGCGACGGGCGAGCTGAACAACACAGTCCAGGTAGAAGGCGAGCCACCGCAAGGTAACAACGTAACTGACGAGGGTTACCATGTGGTAAATGCACTGCAGCCAGGCATCTCGGTGACCAAAGAGGGGAACGTCTCCGAAGGAGCTCCTTGTACCAACGTCAACTTCACAATCACCGTGACAAACACAGGCGACTGTGCGCTGAACGTCACTGCTGTGGATACCATCCCTGCCGGTATGAGCTACGTCTCATCGACCGGAGGAGGATTGCAGTCGCCTGCCGGAACGGTGACCTGGGATCTCGATACTTTAGCTGCCAGCGAGTCTGCCATAGTTTACCTGGTAGCTCACGTGGACACCGGAACGACGGGCGAGCTGAACAACACAGTCCTCGTGGAAGGCGAGCCACCGCAAGGTAACAACGTAACTGACGAGGGTTACCATGTGGTAAATGCACTGCAGCCAGGCATCTCGGTGACCAAAGAGGGGAACGTCTCCGAAGGAGCTCCTTGTACCAACGTCAACTTCACAATCACCGTGACAAACACAGGCGACTGTGCGCTGAACGTCACCGCCGTAGATACCATCCCTGCCGGTATGAGCTACGTCTCATCGACCGGTGGTGGAACCGAATCGCCTGCCGGAACGGTAACCTGGGATCTAGATACTTTAGCTGCCAGCGAGTCTGCCACAGTTTACCTGGTAGCTCACGTTGACACCGGAGCGACGGGCGAGCTGAACAACACAGTCCTCGTGGAAGGCGAGCCACCGCACGGAAACAACGTAACTGACGAAGGTTACCATGTGGTAAATGCACTGCAGCCAGGCATCTCGGTGATCAAGGAGGGCAACGTAACGGAGGGTGCGCCAAGTACCAACGTCAACTTCACAATCACCGTTACCAACACAGGCGACTGTGCGCTGAACGTCACCGCTGTAGATACTA